>NZ_JAALDX010000392.1 GCF_014145095.1 Dietzia sp. SLG310A2-38A2
CCCTGGCGGTGGTGTGCGTGCTGCTCATCCCGCTCGCGCAGCGGCAACTGCGATAGCGGCCCGGCCCCGCCCGGCCCCGCCCGGCCCCGGCCCCGCATCGAGAAGAGCGTTCCGCGCATCGGCACTCGGGAAACGCGTTCGGAACGCTCTTCTCGACGGGGGGTTCAGCCCGAGTTGCGCAGCGCGGTGGCCAGGCCGTTCATCGTCAATTGGATTCCCGTCCGCACGTCGGGGTCCCGGTCGCCCGCGCGGTAGCGCCGCAGCAACTCCACCTGCAGCACGTTGAGCGGCTCGAGGTACGGGAACCGGTTGCGGACGGAGCGGGCGAGCGCCGGGTTGTCGTCCAGCAGGGTCTCCTGCCCGGTCACGGCCAGCAGCATCTCGCGGGTGAGGTCGAACTCGTCGGAGATCACCCCGTGGATCCTCCTGCCCACCTCGGCGTCCGGGACCAGCTCGGCGTACCGGGCCGCCAGGCCCATGTCGGCCTTGGCCATGACCTGCGCCATGTTGGACAGCGTGGTGCGCAGGAACGGCCAGTCCCGGTAGAGGCGTCGCAGCGTGGCCAACCGTTCCTCGGCGTTCGTGCCCCCGGCCGCTGCGGTGTCACGGTCGCCGGCATTCGCGTGACCGTCGGTCGCATCCCCGTCGGTCTCACCCCCGCCGTCCTCGACCCAGCGCCGCAGCGCGGAGCCGACGCCGAACCAGCCGGGCAGCATGACGCGGGACTGCGACCACGACAGCACCCACGGGATGGCGCGCAGGTCGTCGACCGTGGAGGTCTGCTTGCGGGAGGTGGGGCGCGAGCCGATGTTGAGCTCGCCGATCTCGCTGAGCGGGGTGGAGGTGGTGAAGTACTCGATGAAGCCCGGGTCCTCGTGCACCAGCTCGGCGTAGGCCTCGCGGCCGAGCCGGGCGAGCGCGGCCATCACCGCGTAGGCCTGCTCGGCGCCGTCGCCCAGACCCTCGACGTCGAGTAGTGAGACCTCGAGCGTGGCCGCCACGAGTGCCTCGAGGTTGCGGCGGGCGCGGACCGGCTCCGAGTACTTGGCGGAGATGATCTCCCCCTGTTCGGTGATCCGCAACGCGCCCTGCACCGCGCCCGGAGGCTGCGCGAGGATCGCATCGTAGGAGTTGCCGCCTCCGCGTCCCACGGCCCCGCCCCGGCCGTGGAAGAACCGCAGGTGCACGTCCGCGCGGGCCGCCGCGTCCACGAGCGCGAGCTCGGCCTCGTACAGCGACCAGTTGGCGGCGAGGTACCCGCCGTCCTTGTTGGAGTCCGAGTACCCCAGCATGATCTCGAGCACGTCGTCCTGCGAACGCACGAGCGCGCGGAACTGGGGGAGCGCCAGGGCCGCGTCGAGCATCCGGGCCCCGCCGGCGAGGTCGTCGATGGTCTCCAGCAGCGGGATGAGGCGCACGGTCGACCGGGGTTCGTCCGGGCTGCCGGAGAACAGTCCCACCTCCTTGAGGAGAACTGCGGGTTCGAGCAAGTCGGAGACCGAACCACACATCGACACGATGTAGTGCGGCACCACGTCGGGACCGAGCCCGGCCACCGCCTCCGCGGCGGCGTGCAGCACGCCCATCTCCTTGGCCGCGAACTCCGAGAGTTCCGCCCGGACGCCGAGCAGCGGTCGATCATGGGAGAGTTCGCCGAGCAGGAGCTCGACCCGGGCGTCCTCGTCGAGCGCCGCGTAGTCCTCGGACACCCCAGCGAGCGCGAACAGCTCGGTGAGCAGGTCCTCGTGCGACTCCGAGTTCTGGCGCATGTCCAGGGACTGCAGGTGGAACCCGAACGAGTTCAGCGCCCACCGCAGGTCCCGCAGTCGCGGGGCGCGCAGCAGGTCGGACCCCACCGCGGAGAGCCCGGCGTCGATCGTCTCGAGGTCCTTCGCCATCTCCTCCGGGTCGGCGTACGGGGGATCGTCGTCCAGGCCGATCAGTCGTCCGGCGGACAGCAGCACCGAGCGGGGCAGCGACGACCCGGTCGCGCGGGCCCGCGCGGCGAGCCGGCGACGGACCACCCGGACCGCCTGGCGGAACGGCACGTCCTCCCGCGCCGGGCTCCCCTCGACCTCGGTGTCCGTGAGGGAGTCGGCCAGCTCCGCTATCCCGGAGTCGGCCTCCACGATCCGGGCCGACATCGACAACTCACGCTCGAGGAGGCGCAGTTGCTCGGCGTAGTGGCCGTGGAGCAGTTCGGCCGCCCGGTCGGTGGCGAACCGCACCACGTCGCCGGTGACGTACGGGTTGCCGTCGCGATCGCCACCGATCCACGAACCGGGGCGCACCATCGCTCGGCCCCCGCACCCGAGGCGTTCGTCGATCTGGGCGTTGAGCGGCGGGATCACCTCGAGCAGAGTGGCCTCGTGGTACTGGAGTCCGGCCATCACCTCGTCCTCGATGTGGGGACGTTCGTTGCGGATGAGGGCGGTCTGCCACAGTGCGAGGACCAGCCTGCGCAGCTCGAGCTCGAGCTCGGCGAGGTCGGCCTCCGTCACGGGGTCCTGGTCCGCCGAGCGCAGTACGTCCCGGCGGGCCATGAGGACGTGAACCCGGCGGGTGGCCTCGAACACCATCCGGCGCCGGGTCTCCGTGGGGTGCGCGGTGAGGACCGGGGACACGCGGGCGGTGGCGCGTACGGCGGCCAGTCGCTCGTCGTCGTCCCCCTCCAGCAGCTCGGCCAGCCGGGTCCACGTGACCTCCAGGTCCCCGTCCGGCGGCGTCTCGCCGGCGGCCCTGTGCAACCGCCTGCGGCGCTCCTGATGCAGGTCCTCCGCCACGTTCGCCAGCAACGCGAACAGGGAGAACGCACGGATCACCGGAATGGCGTCGGCGGCGCTGATGTCCTTGAACAGGGCCGACACCTCGTCCCTGTCGGCCTCCGAGCGACGGACCGCGAACGCCGTCCGGCGGGCCGTCTCGACGAGATCGAACACCCGGTCCCCGGCGTGCTCCCGGATCGTCTCGCCGAGCAGGGAACCGAGGAACCGGACGTCCTCCCGTAGTGGGGCCACCGCCCGGGCGAGAGGGTCGGTCCCCGAGTCGGTTGCGGTGGGATCCTGTGGGGTGTCTGCCATGGCCGCCAGGGTAGGCGGGGCATGTGACAGGCGGGTGAAACGCGGGATAGCGGGGGACCAGGACGCCCGGTATCCCGATCGGCCGTGAACCCGGGCTGCGGAACAGGGCGACACGGGGGACATCCCTGATGTCCCGCAGCCCCGGGAGGCGCACACTGGGGGCATGACTCAGCAGCCCGAGTTCCAGCAGTTCGGAGACCAGCCGTACGGAAACCAGCCCGTGGCCGGGCCCGACGACCGCACCCCCGCGGCCCTCGCGCACGCGTCCAGCCTCATCGCCATGGCGCTGTCCGCCGGGTGGCTCTCCTTCGTCGGGCCGCTCGTGATGTGGCTGATCTACAAGGACCGCAGTCCGTTCGTCCGGCAGGCGGCCGCGGGGTCGTTCAACTTCAACGTCGGCCTGTGGATCATGAGCATCGTCGGGTGGATCTTCATCATCACCGTGATCGGCATCCCGATCGGCCTGGTCCTGCTGGCGATCTCCTTCGTCCTGCAGATCATCGGCCACCTGATCGGTACGGTGCGGGCGACCCGCGGCCGGACCATCAACTACCCGTTCCAGCTGCGCATCCTGAGCTGACGCCTCCGCTGCTCACACCCCGGTCGGCTGCCGACCGTGGAGACGATACTGCTCGAGGACCGAGTCGCGGACCACGCTGGTCAGCGGCCGGAATTCGTCGTCGTCGTCGTGCCCTCCCGCCAACGCGGCGCCGCCGCGGACGTACACCTCGCCGGGCTCGGTCCACGACTGCCGGCGCAGGTCGGGCTTGGCGATCTTGCGGGTGGCGGTGACCGGCATGGTCTCCATGATCCGCACGAAGCGCGGTGCCCATTTGGTCCCCATGTCGGGTTGGGTCCGGCAGAACTCGGAGAACGCGGCCGGGTCGAACGTCACGTCCGGTTCGAGTTGGATGGCCGCCATGACCTGGTCGCCCGTGCGGGGATCCGGCACCGGGTAGACGGCGACCACCAGGACGCCGGGGAAGCGGTCGAGGATCCGCTCGACCGGGCCGGCGGAGAAGTTCTCGCTGTCCACGCGGATCTTGTCCCCGGACCGGCCGGCGAAGTAGAAGAACCCGTCGGCGTCCCGGTATCCGAGGTCGCCGGAATGGTAGATCTCGCCGATGTTGCGCTCGGCGGTGGCCTCCGGATTGCGGTAGTACCCCTCGAACATGGCGGCGCCGGTGAGGTTGCAGATCTCCCCGATCGCCTCGCCGGCGTTGGCCAGGCCCCCGTCGGCGTCGAACTCGGCACGCGGGCACTCGCGGCCGTCCTCATCGAGGATCACGACGTCCATGTAGGCGCCCGCGACGCCGAGCGCGTCCGGCGGGGTGTCGGAGGTGCGGCCGATCACGACCCCGCCCTCGCTGGAGCCGTACGACTCGCCCGGTTCGACGCCGAAGCGGCGGGCGAACTCGGCGCGGTCGTGGGCCGAGGCCTCGGTGCCGAACACGATCCTGAGCTCGGTCTGCTTCTCCTCGGGACGCTCGGGCTGGGCGAGGATGTAGGAGAGCGAGCGGCCGACGTAGTTGACGTAGGTGGCGCCGAAACGCAGCACGTCCGGCAGGAAGCCCGAGGCCGAGAACGTCCGGCGCATCGCGAACGTGCACCCGACGAACGCGGCGGGGGCGAACGCGGCGAACATGGCGTTGCCGTGGAACAGCGGCATCGCGCTGTAGGCGACGTCGTCCCTCACCAGGTTGCGGTAGTTGATCGTGCCGAGCATCGCGAGACGGCCGGTCGAGCACATCACGGCCTTGGGTGCGCCCGTGGAGCCCGAGGTGAACAGCAACGCGAGCAGGGTGTGGGGGTCGCGGGCGGCGTCGTGGAGCCGGGGTTCGGCCCCCGCGTGGGCGGAGAGCAGTTCCTGCCACCCCGTCGAGTCCACCTCGTGCACGGCCACGACGCCCCCCGTGTCGCCCCCCGTGCCGCCCCCCGTGCCGTCGGCGAGGGTGAGGCCGTCGAGCAACCCGGCGCCGTGGGCGTCGGTGACGATCACGTCGCAGTCCACCCCGCGGATGTCCGAGGCCAGCTCGGCGCCCCGGCGGGTGGGGTTGATGCCGATGATCGTCACACCCGCCATGGACGCCCCGGACAGGAGGAACAGATACTCGGGGACGTTCTCCAGCAGGATGCCGACGTGCAGGTGACGGAACCGCTCGGGGCGGCCGGCGTACGCGTCGGCGTGCGTTGCGGACCAGTCGGACAGGATCGCGGCGCGGACCGCGCTCTCCGCCACGAACTCCCGCCACGTCCAGCTCGAGTCCTCGAAGAGGAGCCCGGGATGGTCGTCGGTCGAGCGTTCGAGGAGGATGTCGCCGAAGGTCTCGTGACGCATGTCGTGGCCGGGATTGAACCGAGGCGTGGTCATGGAGTTAAGTTAGCGCATTAGGTGTGATCCATCTGGCGATGCGGAGGGCGATTCCCGACGCGTGCGGACGCCACTCGCGCGACGATGGACACCCAGCCCCCGCCCGGTAGGACTACTCCCCCGTGACCTCCCCCTCAGCGCACTCCGCCCGCCCACCGTGGGGCACTCGCATGCTCGGGCTCGAGCGGGAGGAACCCCCGCGCCGGAAGAAGCGGGTCCAGCGCGTGCTCACCCGGATGTTGGTGATCACCCACGGGCTCGGGGTGGTGGGGGTCTGGATCGTGATCGGCCTGCTGCTGCCCCTCGAGCAGGTCGTCTCCGGGCGGTTCAGCCCGGCGGCCCTGGTG
>NZ_JAALDX010000393.1:0-4543 GCF_014145095.1 Dietzia sp. SLG310A2-38A2
GGGCATGGCGCCGGCTACGCGGTCGCGCTGGCCGACGCCGCCCGGCAGGTCCTGCGGCTCTAGCCGGCCGCCGGACGGGCACCTCGCGCTCTGACCCGAATCCTGCAGCAGCAACGCGGGCAGAGGCGCAGCGTAAGCCTGGTTACCGGCCGGCCGGGCTCACGCGGAAGACCTCGTCCCGGTTGTTCGCGTTGGAGGTGGTGACCAGCAGCGAGCCGTCCGGCTCGGGTGTCAGCGAACGCAAGCGCCCGAAGTCACCCTCGAGGAGCACGGAGGCGTCGACGATCGACCGGCCATCGGAGGAGAGGCGGAACAGGACCAGCTTCTGTTCTCTGAGGTTGGCCATGGCGAGGCCGCCTTCCCACTCGCCCCACGCCTCGCCCTGCAGGAACTCGATGTCCGCCGGGGCCAAGCGCGGGGGACCCGAGGACCATACGGCTTCGACCGCGTTTGGGAACTGCTCGGTGTCGGTCATCGGGACGTTCTGGTTGTAGCTCCCACCGACATTCGGGTTCCAGCCGTAGTTGGTACCGGGCTCGAGGAGGTTCACCTCGTCGTCGCGGTCCGGTCCGTGCTCGGCGGAGTAGACGCGGCCGGTGCCGGGCTGGATGGCCAGTCCCTGGACGTTGCGGTGGCCGATCGTGTGGATCACCGAGTCGCCAGAAGCGGCAGTCCCGTCGGGGTTGACGTGCAGGGTCTTTCCGGCGAGCGAGGAGGGGTCCTGCGGTCCGGTGGCGGTGTACGCGTCGCCGGTGCCCACGTAGATCGACCCGTCGTCGTCGACCAGCAGTCGACAGCCGCTGTGGATGCCCTCGGCGCCCAGGGGGATCCCGGTCACCGTGTCGCGGACCTTGGTCATTCCGGACCAGTCGTCGGCGGCTCGGAAAGTAGTGATCCGGTTGTCACGGGTTCCACCGGCGTTCTGGGAGTAGCAGACGTGGATCTCGCGGTTCTGCGCGAATCCGGCATCGACGGCCAGACCCATCAGGCCGCTCTCCGATTGGCGGACCAGGCCGGGCAGGTCGATCGCGACATCCCGCCGTTCGCCGCCCGGGAGCTGCGCGACCATGCGGCCGCCGCGCTCGCCGGTCAGGAGGGTGCCGTCCGGGGTGCGGACCACGTCCCACGGGACGTTGAGTCCGTCGAGGAGGGTCGTGGCGGTCACCGCCGGGCTCGCGACCACCTCGACGCCCTCTCCCGCGCCGACGCCCACGACCGGCGGGAACAGGATGTCCGGCGGGATGATGCTGATGTCGTTCGAACCCGAGGACCCACCGCCCCCCCAGCGAACCGGTCTGCGCGACGGCCGTCACGGGGAGTGCGACGGCGACGGCCGCTGCGGCGGCGAGTCCGGCGAACGAGCGGTGTCGGGTGCGGTGGGTCGACTGCGTGGGAGGGTGCGGCACGGAGGCCTCCTATTGGTCGGGGTGTGGCCCAGGACATAGGGGGTTCGGCGCGACATCTCTTCCGGATGGGACGGCCCCGGCCCCCTGCCGCGGTGCAGCAGGGGGCCGGGATCGGTGGGCGACGCGCGCCGGAGGAGGGGCTAGATGTGATGTCCAGGGAGGTTGGTCAGTCGGGTGACCGGTGGCCTTCCTCCGAGGGCGGAGTGAGCTCGGTGCTGATTGTAGAAGTGCAACCACTGCGGTAGTTGCTCGTTGCGGGCGTTGGTCGACTCGTAGAAGCGGGCGTAGGCCCAGCCGTCGGCCAGGGTGCGGTGGAAACGTTCGATCTTGCCGTTGGTCTGTGGCCGGTACGGGCGGGTGCGCTTGTGCACGATTCCCAAGCTTGTGCAGGCGCCGCTCCAGGCGTGGGATCTGTAGGCCGAACCGTTGTCGGAGAGCACCCGCTCGACCGTGACCCCGCGGTCGGCGAACCAGGCCACCGCGCGGTCGAGCACCCCGATGGCCGTGGCGGCTTTCTCGTCGGCGTGGATCTCGGCGTACGCCACCCGTGAGTAGTCGTCGATGACGGTGTGCACGAACGCGATGCCCAGACGGGGTCCGCGCACGCGACCTTTGCGTCGGTCGGTATCTGTGGCTGCGCGATTGCGCCGCCCCTGCTGCTTGCCGACGTAACGCCAACCGCCGCCATCGGGGATGTTGCCGAACTTGGTCACATCGACGTGGATCAGCGAGCCGGGGCGCTCGTGTTCGTAGCGGCGCAGGGGCTCGCCGGTGACCCGGTCGATTCGCGACAGCCGGTTGATCCGGCACCGTACGAGCACGGCGTGCACGGTGGAGGAGGCGATGCCCAGTCGGCCGGCGATCTGGATCGGCCCCAGGCGGTGCCGCCACCGCAGTCGCACGATCTTGCGGACCATCACTGGGCAGGTGCGGTTCGGGCTGCGGTGGGGCCTGGAGCTGCGGTCGGTCATGCCGGCCGGGCCCTCGGCAAGGTAGCGGTCCGCCCACTTCTTGGCGGTTCGGGGCGAGACCATGAACATTGTGGCCGCGGCAGCATAGGTCCACCCGTCGTCGACGATCAGTTTTGCCAGCCGCAAACGGGTACGTGGGGTCAAGGTCGCGTTAGCGTGGGACACGAAGGCCTCCGGTCGGTGAAGCGTTGAACTAGACAGCTCCACTTCACAACCGGAGGCCTTCACCTGTCAGCCGAACTCACCATCGCGAGCCGGGACAACCTCCCTGGACATCACAGCTAGAGCTCCTCGATGGTGGCCGTCGCGTGCACGGTGCCGAGCTTGCGCGGGTTGCGCACCCTCAGCGACCAGGCAGGGTCACCGGCATCCGCGCCCACGCCGGTTCCGACGCCCGGGCCGGACCCACGCCGGGCGTAGATCGCGAGCTTGGCGGGCAGCACGACGGGCTTACCGAACTCCACCGAGTAGCGCGCCCGCTCGGGGATGGCGCCCTCGACCACGCCGAGCATGGTGGCGGCCGTCCACATGCCGTGCGCGATGACGTTGGGGAAACCGAAGGCCTTGGCGCCCACCTTGGAGACGTGGATGGGGTTGCGGTCCCCGGACACCGACGCGTACTCGGAGATCAGCGACTCGGACACCGACTTGACCACGGTGGGGTCGCCGATCTCCGCGGCCGTGGGCGGCTCGGGCCTCGGCGGGCGTGGCGCGTCCTTGGGCGGGGTCAGGGACGTCCTGCGCTTGGAGAGCAGGCCCGACTTCTGGACCCAGGCCGGCTCGTCGTCGTCGCCGGTACGGATCTCCGTGACGATGTCGAGCAGCAACCCGGCGGGGTGCTCCCGCAGGTTCTCGGCCCGCGCGCGGATCGAGAGCTCGTCGCCCACCCGCAGCGGGCGGTGGGACTCGATCTCGTTGGTCAGGTGCACCGATCCCATGGCCGGGACCGGGTAGGCCGGGTCCAGCATGAGCTGCATGCTCAGGGGGAAGGCCAGCGTGAACGGGTAGGTCAGCGGCAGGGCGTCGCCGAAACGCAGGTCGCAGACGCGGGCGTAGGCGGCCAGATTGGCCGCGTCCACGCGCACGCCCTCCACCTCGACGCCCTTCTCGGGCATCGACGTGCCGTCGCGCTTGCCGCCCAGCACGGGGACCGAGCCGACGGCGGCCTTGCCGTACTGGGCCAGCAGGGTGGGGATGGCGGGCAGGCGGGTGTACTCCACGGTGTTCTCCGAAGACGTGTGATCCACCCCGATCACGCGCCCAGGAGGGACTGGCCGCACACGCGGATCACGTTGTCGGTGACCGCGGAGGAGGCGGGGCTGGCGAAGAAGGCGATGGTCTCGGCCACGTCGACGGGCAGACCGCCCTGCTGCATCGAGTTCATGCGTCGGCCGGCCTCGCGGGTGGCGAACGGGATGGCGGCGGTCATCTGGGTCTCGATGAAGCCGGGGGCCACGGCGTTGACGGTGACCTTCTTGGACGCCAGCTCGGCGGAGGCACCGTCGACGAACCCGATCACGCCTGCCTTGGAGGCGGCGTAGTTGGTCTGGCCGCGGTTACCGGCGATGCCGGCCATGGACGAGACGCCCACGACGCGGCCGCCCTCGGTGAGGACGCCCTTCTCCGCGAGCTCGGCGGTGATCCGCTCCGGCGCGATGAGGTTGACGGCCATGACCGAGTCCCAGCGGGCGGAGTCCATGCCGGCGAGGGTCTTGTCGCGGGTGATGCCGGCGTTGTGGACCAGGATGTCGACGACGCCCTCATGGCGCTCCTGCACGTGCTTGGCCAACACCTCGGCGGCGTCGGCGGCGGTCACGTCGAGCGGCAGCGAGGTGCCGCCCACCTTGTTGGCGGTCGCGGAGAGCGACTCGCCGGCGGCGGGGACGTCGCAGCAGATCACGTGCGCACCGTCGCGGGAGAGCACGGCGGCGATCTCCGCGCCGATGCCCCGTGCCGCGCCGGTGACCACGGCGACCTTGCCCTCGAGGGGGCGGTCCCAGGAGGCGGGGGCGGTCGCGGCGCCGGCGCCCACTCGGAACACCTGGGCGTCGACGTAGGCGGACTTGCCGGAGAGGATGAAGCGCAGGGTGGACTCGAGGCCCGACGCGCCGGTGTCGGCGTCGGCGGAGACGTAGACCAGCTGGACGGTGGTGCCCCGCTTCATCA
>NZ_JAALDX010000393.1:4705-7905 GCF_014145095.1 Dietzia sp. SLG310A2-38A2
GACGCGGCGGACGACGGGGTTGAAGAAGTCGAACAGGGACTTGAGGTCCTCGGTGCGGCGGATGCCGGTGGCGTCGAAGACCAGGCCGGCGAACTTGCCCTCGGCGTCCGCGCCGGCCAGCTCGTAGTCCGACTCGAGGATCGCGCGGACGGGCTCGACCAGGCGACCCTCGCCGCCGACCAGGACCGGGCCGTGGAGGGCGGGCTGTCCGGCCTCGTGGCGGCGGAGCTGTTCGGGCTGCGGGAGGCCGACCTTGCCGGCGATGAACGACCCGGGGGCCGAGGTCACGAACTGCGAATAGAGGTCGAGGTTGCCCTGTGCCATGGCGATCATCTCCTGGAGAGGTGCGGTCTTACGGGTCGACAAGTAACTTACCGCTGAGTAACAATACTCGTCGGGCCGCGCTACGGGCCACCGGATACCGAGATCAAACGGGAGTGACACACGTGACCACCAGCCCCCGCAAGGTCGCCATCGTAGGCGGCAACCGAATCCCCTTCGCCCGATCGAACGGCAAGTACGCGGACGCCTCCAACCAGGACATGCTCACCGCGGCGATCGACGGTCTCGCCAGCCGCTACAACCTGCAGGGCAAGCGCGTCGGAATGGTCGCGGCGGGTGCGGTCCTCAAGCACGCCCGCGACTTCAACCTCACCCGCGAGACGGTCATCGGTTCGGTGCTCGACTCGTCCAGCCCAGCCTACGACGTGCAGCAGGCGTGCGGGACCGGGTTGGCCACGGCGATCCAGGTCGCGGACGCCATCGCCGTCGGTCGCATCGACGCCGGGATCGCGGGCGGCACCGACACCACCTCCGACGCCCCGCTGGCCGTCAACGACGACCTGCGCAAGATCCTCATCAAGGTCACCTCGGCCAAGAGCACGGTCGACCGGCTCAAGCTCCTCGGCGACATCCGGCCGCAGTCGCTGGTCCCCGAGCAGCCGCAGAACGCGGAGCCCCGCACCGGCCTGTCGATGGGCGAGCACGCCGCCATCACCGCCCGCGAGCTGGGCGTGACCCGCGAGGACCAGGACGCGCTCGCCGCGGCCAGCCACCACAACCTCGCCGCCTCCTACGAGTCGGGCTTCCAGGACGACCTGGTCACCCCGTTCCTCGGTGTGCCGCGTGACGACAACATGCGTCCCGACTCGTCCGAGGAGAAGCTCGGAAAGCTCAAGCCGGTCTTCGGCAAGCGCGACGCCGAGGCCCACGGCACCGAGGCCACCATGACGGCCGGCAACTCCACCCCGCTCACCGACGGCGCCTCCGCGGTCCTGCTGGCGAGTGAGGCCTGGGCGGAGGAGAACAAGCTCCCGGTCCGCGCCTACCTGGTGGACTCCGAGACCGCGGCGGTGGACTTCATCCACGGTCACGACGGCCGCACACCGGACGGGCTGCTCATGGCCCCCACCTATGCCGTCCCGCGGCTGCTCGAGCGCAACGGCCTGACCCTGCAGGACTTCGACTACTACGAGATTCACGAGGCCTTCGCCTCGCAGGTCCTGGCCACGCTCTCGGCCTGGGAGTCCGAGGAGTACTGCACGGAGCGCCTGGGCCTGGATTCCGCGCTCGGCTCGATCGACCGCAGCAAGCTCAACGTCCACGGCTCCTCGCTGGCGGCCGGGCACCCGTTCGCCGCCACCGGCGCCCGCATCCTGGCCGCGACCGCCAAGCTGCTGGAGGAGAAGGGCTCGGGCCGCGCGCTCATCTCCATCTGCGCGGCCGGTGGTCAGGGCGTCACAGCCATCGTCGAACGGTGAACCCGACGCGCTGACCGGGCCGGCGTCCCGGCCGGGTAGTCGTTTCATGAGTGCAGCCCCCGCGTACGGCGCGGGGGCTGCACTCATCGGTACCGGTCCGTCATAGTGGACGCCACAGTGGTTCGGGTGGGATAACCCCGGTCGACGCCCCGCCGGGTCGAGAGTCCCCCGCTCGTGAGGAGGCGTGAGAACCCGTGGACGATTCCACCACCACCGGCGACGCCGGCCCCGTCCGGCCCGTCGTGCTCGAGGGGGAGGGGCCCCATCCCGCGGCCGCCGACCGACGGCGTTACCGGGTGCGGTCGCGGTGGATCCACACGGGTGTCGGCGTGTTCATGGGGCTGGCGGTGCTCTACGGCTTCGATCTGGTCCACAGCATCGGTCGGGTTCCGCGCGGGGCCGAGGTGGCCGGGATCCAGGTGGGCGGGATGCGCACGGCCGACGCCGAGCAGCTCCTGATCCGCGAGCTGGGACCACGGGTCGACGAGGAGGTCGACCTGCGGGCCGGCGTCGTGTCCACCACCCTCGATCCCCGGTCGGTCGGGCTGTCCGTGGACTGGCAGGGCACCCTCGACCGGGCGGGTGAGCAACCGCTCAACCCGTTCACCCGGCTGATCAGCCTGGTGTGGTCCACCGAGGTGGGCATCGCCAGCGTGATCCCCGACGCGCGGCTGACCGAGTTCCTGGAGAAACTCGCCCTGCAGGCGGACTTCGAGCCGCGTGAGGGCGCCATCTGGTTCGACCAGGACGAGGTCCGCTCCGCCATCCCGTTGGACGGCCAGCGCCTGCGGATCGAGAGCTCGCGCGATGCGGTGCTCGCCCACTGGCTCGACGACGACGGGGTCGACCTCGTGGTCGACTACACCCCCACCGAGACGCGGGCCGACCAGGTCCGCGCGCTCATCCGCGACGTGGCAGAACCCGCCGCCGGGCGCGACGTGACGTTGCTGGCCTCGCGGATGCGTGAGGACGGGACGGAACCGCCCGTCACCACCGTCACGACGCGGCTACCGGCCCCGCCACCGCCCCCGGGTAGGGAACGGGCGGTCCCCGCCGAGCGGGAACTGGAGATGGTCGATCCCGACGGCCCCGACGCCGTGCCCGTCGTGTTCCCCCGGGACCGGATCGGCGAGTACCTGACCTTCGTGCGCGACGGGGCCGAGCTGGAGCCCCGGTTCGACGCGGACGCGGCCAAGGGGATCCTCGAGCCGCTGATCGAGGAGACCGAGCAGGAGGGCCGGGACGCCTCGTTCTCCTTCAGCGGGTCGTCGGCCTCCGTCGTCCCCGCGGTCCAGGGCCGCACCGTCTCGTGGGGTCCGCTGCTCGGTGCACTTCCGGGCCAGCTCACCGACGCCCAGGGGCCGCGCGTGCTCCCCGTCGGGTACGTGGGCCGGGATCCGGAGCTCACCACCGAGGAGGCCGAGAGGGCCGGGATCCGCG
>NZ_JAALDX010000394.1 GCF_014145095.1 Dietzia sp. SLG310A2-38A2
CCCCCGAGGACCCCGAGGCCTCCGACCCCGCCGCCAAACCCCACTACCTGGTGGTCAACGCGGACGAGTCCGAGCCCGGGACCTGCAAGGACATGCCCCTCATGCTGGCCACGCCGCACGTGCTGATCGAGGGCATGGTGATCGCGGCGTACGCCATCCGCGCCTCCCACGCGTTCATCTACCTGCGCGGCGAGGTGGTGCCGGTGCTGAGGCGCCTGCAGACCGCGGTCGCCGAGGCGTACGAGGCCGGGTTCCTGGGTCGCGACATCCTGGGCAGCGGATTCGACCTGGACATCGTGGTCCACGCGGGCGCCGGCGCCTACATCTGTGGTGAGGAGACCGCACTCCTCGATTCCCTCGAGGGCCGACGCGGGCAACCGCGGCTCCGCCCCCCGTTCCCCGCCGTCGCGGGGCTCTACGCCTGTCCTACCGTGGTCAACAACGTCGAGTCCATCGCGAGCGTTCCGTCGATCCTCCAGCACGGGCCCGAGTGGTTCCGCTCGATGGGCTCGGAGAAGTCCCCCGGCTTCACGCTGTACTCGCTGTCCGGCCACGTCACCCGGCCCGGACAGTACGAGGCGCCGCTCGGCATCACCCTGCGTGAACTGCTGGACTACGCCGGCGGCATCCGGGAGGGGCACACCCTCAAATTCTGGACCCCCGGTGGTTCCTCCACCCCGATCCTCACCGACGCCCAGCTGGACATGCCCCTGGACTACGAGGGATGCGCGGCCGAGGGCTCCATGCTCGGCACCAAGGCGCTGCAGATCTTCGACGACACGACCTGCGTGGTGAGGGCCGTGTTGCGCTGGTCGGAGTTCTACGCCCACGAGTCCTGCGGCAAGTGCACACCCTGCCGTGAGGGCACGTTCTGGTTGGTGCAGATCATGCGCAGGCTCGAGGACGGCACCGCCACGGAGAGCGACCTGGACCGGCTGCTCGACATCTCGGACAACATCGTCGGCAAATCGTTCTGCGCACTCGGCGACGCCGCCGGCGCTCCCATCATCTCGTCCATCGCGCTCTTCCGGGACGAGTACCTGGCCCATATCCCCGACGGTTGTCCCTTCGATCACAGCCGCTCGACCGTCTTCGCCCGGACCGAGGAGGTGGCCCGATGACCACCGGCGACCGCGCACCCGACCGCTCCAGAGCCCCCTCGGACAGCACCACCGGTGACCCCGTGCCCAACAAGATCACCCCCCGCGCCGACGACACCGTGGCCGACCTGACGCCCGACGCGGACGAGGATCTGGTCACCCTCACCGTGGACGGCCACCGGGTCTCCGTGCCCGCCGGCACACTGGTGATCCGCGCCGCCGAACGCCTCGGGGTACAGATTCCGCGGTTCTGTGACCACCCGCTGCTCGAACCGGCCGGCGCGTGCCGCCAGTGCATCGTCGAGGTCGAGGGCGCCCCCAAACCCGTGACCTCCTGCACCACCCCGGTCACCGAGGACATGGTGGTGCGCACCCAGTTCACCTCCGAGATCGCGGACAAGGCCCAGCGCGGGGTCATGGAGCTCCTCCTGATCAACCACCCGCTGGACTGCCCCGTCTGCGACAAGGGCGGCGAATGTCCACTCCAGAACCAGGCCCTCTCCAGCGGCCACGGCCACTCCCGGTTCACCGAGGTCAAGCGCACGTTCCCCAAGCCCATCGCGATCTCGTCGCAGGTCCTGCTCGATCGCGAGCGTTGCGTGATGTGTGCGCGGTGCACCCGGTTCTCGGACCAGATCGCGGGCGACCCGTTCATCGACCTGATGGAACGGGGCTCCCAGCAACAGGTGGGCGTCTACGGGGACGAGCCCTTCGAGTCGTACTTCTCCGGCAACACCGTCCAGATCTGCCCGGTCGGGGCGCTCACCGGTGCCGCGTACCGCTTCCGGGCGCGCCCGTTCGACCTGGTCTCGAGCCCAGGCGTCTGCGAGCACTGCGCCAGCGGCTGTGGGCAGCGGACCGACCACCGACGCGGGAAGGTCCTGCGCAGGCTGGCCGGTGACGACCCGGAGGTGAATGAGGAGTGGAACTGCGACAAGGGCCGGTGGGCCTTCGCCTACGCCACGCAGCCCGACCGCCTCACCACCCCGATGATCCGCGGCCGGGACGGGGGCCTGGTGCCGGTCCCGTGGAGCACTGCGCTCGCCACGGCCGCCGCAGGGTTGTCCGCCGCGCGTGGTCGCACGGGCGTCCTGACCGGCGGGA
>NZ_JAALDX010000395.1 GCF_014145095.1 Dietzia sp. SLG310A2-38A2
GCCCGCGCCCGAGCCCGCGCCCGTGCCCTCGCCCGCGCCCGTCGAGAAGAGCGTTTCGGACACATCGGCCGAGTGGATCTGTGCGGAACGCTCTTTTCGATGGGGGCCGGGCGCGGACCGACCGGCGCCGGGGCCGGGCTCGGGACTCACACCGACACCAGCTCCGGCTGGATCACCGGGTGGGAGCCCTCGGGATCCCCGGCCATGGCGGTGAGGAAGTCGGCGGCGTACTGCAGCATCTCGTCGTCGCGCGCCTTCTCCGCTCCCGCACCGCGCGCACCTGCGGCCTTGGGCAGCGGGAGCAGCACGGTCTTCTGCGTGGCCCGGTACTGGGCGGCCGGGTACATGCGCTTGAGCCGGATCTGCTGGGAGTCGAGCAGGTCGAGCGGGCCCACGCGCAGGCGGGAGCCGGCCAGCACGATCTCCCGCACCTTGTACTTCTGGCACACGAGCCGCAGCCGCGACACCGACACCACGCGCCGGGCCTCGGCGGGCATGGGCCCGTAGCGGTCCACCAGTTCCTCGACCACCGCGTCGATGTCCTCGGGCGCCCTGGCCTGGGACAGCTTGCGGTACGCCTCGAGCCGCAGCCGGTCGCCGTCGACGTATTCGACCGGGATGTAGGCGTCGACGGGCAGCTCGATGCGGATCTCGCCCTGCTCCTCCTCGACCTCCACAGTTTCGCCGTCGGCGATCGCGCGGTAGGCCTCCACGGCCTCGCCCACCAGACGGATGTAGAGGTCAAAGCCGACGCCGGCGATGTGACCGGACTGCTCGGCGCCCAGCACGTTGCCCGCGCCGCGCAGCTCGAGGTCCTTCATCGCCACGGCCATGCCTGCGCCCAGGTCGTTGTTCTGGGCGATGGTGGCCAGCCGGTCGTAGGCGGTCTCGGTGAGCGGCTTCTCCGGGTCGTAGAGGAAGTAGGCGTACCCGCGCTCACGGGAGCGGCCCACGCGCCCGCGCAGCTGGTGCATCTGCGACAGGCCCAGCTGGT
Organism: Dietzia sp. SLG310A2-38A2; assembly: GCF_014145095.1. Classification (GTDB taxonomy): domain Bacteria; phylum Actinomycetota; class Actinomycetes; order Mycobacteriales; family Mycobacteriaceae; genus Dietzia. The sequence goes on from NZ_JAALDX010000395.1 coordinate 995, forward strand.
CGGAGCGGTCGACGATCAGGGTGTTGGCGTTGGAGATGTCCAGACCGGTCTCGACGATGGTCGTACACACCAGCACGTCGTAGTCGCGGTTCCAGAACCCGCCGACGGTCTGCTCGAGCTGCTCCTCCCCCATCTGCCCGTGGGCCACCACCACGCGCGCCTCGGGCACCAGGTCACGGATCTTCGCGGCGGTGGCGTCGATGGTCCGCACCCGGTTGTGCACGTAGAACACCTGCCCCTCGCGCAGCAACTCGCGGCGGATGGCGGCCGCGACGTGCTTGTCCGAATGCGCGCCCACGTAGGTGAGTACGGGCAGCCGCTCCTCTGGCGGGGTGAGGATCTGGCTCATCTCGCGGATCCCGGCCAGCGACATCTCCAGCGTCCGCGGGATGGGCGTGGCGGACATGGTCAGCACGTCCACGTGGGTGCGCAGCGAGGTGATGTGCTCCTTGTGCTCCACACCGAAGCGCTGCTCCTCGTCCACCACCACCAGGCCGAGGTTCTTCCAGTGCACCGCGGTGGCCAGCAGCCGGTGGGTGCCGATCACCACGTCCACCGTGCCGTCGGCCAGCCCCTTGAGCACCTCCTTGGCCTCGGCGTCCGAGGTGAACCGGCTGAGCCCCTTCACTGTGACCGGGAACCCGGTCATGCGCTCGACGAACGTCGCCTGGTGCTGCTGCGCGAGCAGCGTGGTGGGCACCAGCACGGCCACCTGCGTCCCGTCCTGCACGGCCTTGAACGCCGCCCGCACGGCCACCTCGGTCTTGCCGTAGCCCACGTCGCCCACCACCACTCGGTCCATGGGGGCGGTCTTCTCCATGTCCCCCTTGACGTCCTCGATCGCCGTGAGCTGGTCGACGGTCTCGGTGAACGGGAACGCGTCCTCCATCTCCCGCTGCCACGGGGTGTCGGGGCCGAAGGCGCGGCCCGGGGCGGACTGGCGCTTGGCGTAGAGCTGCACCAGCTCCGTGGCGATCTCGCGGACCGCCTTGCGGGCCTTGCGCTTGGTGTTCTGCCAGTCGGCGCCGCCCATCTTGCTCAGCGTCGGCGCCTCCCCGCCCACGTAGCGGCTCAGCTGGCCCAGCGACTCCATCGGCACGAACAAGCGGTCGCCGGCGCCGCCGCGTTTGCCGGGGGCGTACTCGATCACCACGTACTCGCGGCGGCTCGAGCCGTCCCCGCCGCGCACCTGCCGCTC
>NZ_JAALDX010000396.1 GCF_014145095.1 Dietzia sp. SLG310A2-38A2
TCACCGAGCTGGCGTCCGCCCTGGAGATCGGTGGACCCGGGACCGCGCGGGGGCCGGCCGGGGTGGTGCTGGACAGACGACGCGGGTGGTGACGCACCAGCCCGCCGAGCTGTCCAGCGACCAGCCCACCGGGCAGCGCATCGGGCATCGCCCCGGGCATCGCCCCGGGCAGCCCATCGAGCAGCCCATCGAGAAGAGTGTTTCGACCGCATCGCCCGAGTGGAAATGTGCGAAACGCTCTTTTCGATGAGGTGAGGCGGGGCGAGGCGGGGCCGGGCGAGGCCAAGCGACCTCAGGCGATGTCGGGGGTGGTCATCAGGCGCTCGACGTCGTCGACCAGGTCGCGCCACTCGCCGGCCTCGTCGTCGAACGGCGCACTGGGCTCGAGCAGCCTGGCGTCGTCCGGGTTGAGGACGTAGTGCAGGAACCGCCGCAACGAGGTCCCGCGGCCTGTCACCGCGGCCTCGAGGTCGGAGTCGCCTACGTAGTTCGCGAGGTCGGTGACCAGTTCCACCGCCAGTCCGAGTTGGTCGGAGTCGACCATCCCGGGGCCGACCTCGATGTCGCGGTCGAGGCCGGCGAGGACGTAGGTGTTGTCCTCGGTCACGTGGATGTCCAGACTGCCGTCGGTCGCGGCGATCTTGACGCGATCGTAGGTCGCCACGTGGCTGAGCGTCTCGTCGTCGTTGTCCGCCAGGTACCGGGACAGGCCGCGGGCGCTGGTGAACACATACGCCTGGTCGCCGTCGCCGAGGAACACCGGCTGATCGCCGAGATAGCAACGCAGGCTCAGGTACTCCTGATCGGCGAAGATGATCTTCACGGGGTCGATCCCGACCGTCTCCCAGAGAGAACCCTCCGGATATCCGGTGGGAGCGGCCTCGGGCTCGGGTACAGGCTCGGGGAGCGCGGCCTCAGCGGCCTCCAGGTCCGTCCGGGCGCGCTCGACCTCGGCGCGCGGGACCTCGGGCGTGGTCATGACGTCCTGGATCGCGTCGAGCACGTCGTCCCAGCCCTTGGCTACGGTCTTGCGGATGGACTTCCACAGCTTCAACCCGTCCCGCCCATAGAACTCGTCCATCCCGCGGGTGACGGCGGCCAGGATCGGGTTGCCGTTGAAGAACTTGGTGACGGTGTCCAGCTCGCACACCTCGCCGATCGAGCGGGCGATGGTGAAGGACTGGTCGATCTCGTCGACCGATGACTCCGTGGGGTTCTCACCGAGGAGCTCGAGGACGCCGACGAGGTCGTAGCAGTTCTCGTCCGCGGCGCGGAACGCCAGCACGTCGGACGCCGCGAACTCGTCCCAGGACGGGTGGTCCTGGAGGTCGTGCTGCGCGCCGCTCCGGACGAGGGCCAGTAGTTCGGCGGTCGAGTCGAAGGCGTAGAGGTCCTCGTCGAGGCCGAGGAACGCCTCCCAGTCGTCGTTGTCCTCCCGCCAACTGGGTGCCCAGAGGGTCGTGACGTCTCCCTCAGGGAGACCGAGCTCGATCGGGACTATGTCCTTGGCCATGCCGGTCAGCATATCCACGGCCCCTCAGCCGGTGCCACGGCCCGCCGACAGGACGCCGGCTGAGTCGCCTCCGGCGG
>NZ_JAALDX010000397.1 GCF_014145095.1 Dietzia sp. SLG310A2-38A2
TGGCACTGGTCGCCGCGGGGCGTGCGGGGCCGGACACCGCGGCCGAGATCATGCAGACCCTCCGATACCACGCCGAGTTCCCGCTGGTCCTGGGCGCCGCCGCGGCGCTGGCGTTGTCGGCGCCACGACGGGGTACCTCCACGACCGGGCGCAGGATGGTGCCGGCGGGCGTGGTGGCGCTCGTCGCGCTGCTCGCCTCCTCGGCGGTCTCGACCCTCACCTACCGGACGACGTGGGCCGAACAACCCTCCCGCGACTACGCCCTCCCCCTGCTCGAGGCCCTGCGTGACCGGAGCGCCCCCCTGCTCGACCAAGATCTCCCGCTCGAGGTCCTCCTCCCCGTCACTGCACCGGCCCACCGGCTCTCGTCGTTGCTCGCGGGTGTTCCCGGGATCCCGCCGGTGGCCGCGTGGACTACTGATCCGGTCGTGATCGACGCCATCGGCACCCTTCATCCGGCCGAGGTCGCGGCGCTACGGACGATCCCCCAGGGGCCGGAGCCCGACTGCGGGTACCGGGTCTCCGGGGGCGGTGCCCGGATCCCGCTCGACGGCCCCCTGATCGACCGGGACTGGCTTGTCCAGCTCAATCTCTTCGCCGACGCGGACGGTGAGGTGGACGTCCGCCTCGACGAGGGCGCCGGGGAGACGGTGCCGGTGTCGGCGGGCCTGGGAACGGTCTTCGTCCGGATCGAGGGAGGGGGAACGGGGCTGACCGTCTCCCCACGCGGGGGAGTCTCGGAGCTGTGCATCGGCAGCGGACCGGTCGGAGTCCTCGTGCCGCGCTGAGTGCCGCGGGGCGGGTGGCCCATAATGGTCGGATCGGATGAGGACGACAGGGACGGAGGCAGGTCATCGACATCGCGATGGTCATGCTGACCCTCACCGCACTCCTCGTGGTCCCCGGGCTGATCGTGGGACTGGCCGCGCGGCTCCCGCTCCGGTTGGCGGTGGGCACGTCGATCCCCGTGTCCGCGGGCATCATCACGATCGCCACCTATGCGTACGGCCGGTCGGGTGTGCTGTGGTCCCTGGGTGCGTATGCGGTCGCCACCGCGGTCACCGCGGTGATCGTCGGGCTGGTGGGGCTGCTCATCTCCGGGACGCTGTGGTTCTGGCGTCGCCGTCGCGGGCGGGACAGCGACAGCCGGCGCTCCCGCCCACGCCGCTCGTGGTGGTGGCTGCTGCCGGCCGCGTCGGTCGTAGTGAGCGCGTGGCTGATCGGACAGATGATCCTCACCGAGCTCTCCGCGACCCCGGGCGGCACCGCGAACGTCTTCCAGGGCTGGGACGCCCACTGGCACGCCAACTACCTCCGGTTCATCCACGACACGGGCCTGGCGTCCCCCGACCAGGCGGGCGAGCTGCGGTACCCGGAGAACGGGGCCACCCTCTACTACCCGAGCACCTGGCACGCGGTCGCCGCCCTGGTCATGGGGCTGCGCGGCATCGGTGCGGTCGAGGCCTACAACCTGGTGCAGATCGGCACCATGGCGATGGCGTTCCCGCTCGGAGTGGCCGCGCTCGCCTGGCTCATCACCCATCGGCGGTTCTCCCGCCCGGCCGTCGCCACCTCGGCGGCCGTCGCCGCGATGGCCACCCCGCTGTTCCCCGGGCTGCCGTTCGTCGAGGTGATGGTGGCCGCGACCCCGTCCGGGGTGGCCAACGGGCTCGCGGGGCTGGTGGCCGCGGTCGT
>NZ_JAALDX010000398.1 GCF_014145095.1 Dietzia sp. SLG310A2-38A2
CCGAGTTCGACCAGGAGTTCGTGCTGGTCGTCAACCCGGACGTGTGGTTCGAGCCGGGGTCGGTGGACGCGCTGCTCGAGGCCGCCCACCGGTGGCCCCGGGCGGCGGCGTTCGGTCCGAGGATCGCGGAGACGGACGGTTCCGTGTACCCCTCGGCCCGCGCCGTGCCGCGGCTCGGCGCCGGTATCGGTCACGCCCTGCTGGGCCCGGTGTGGCCGGGTAACCCGTGGACCGCCCACTACCTCGACGACTCCGACATGGGGTCCGAGCGGACCGCGGGGTGGTTGTCAGGGTCGTGCCTGCTGCTGCGGCGTGAGGCGTTCGACGCGCTCGGCGGGTTCGACGAGCGCTATTTCATGTACCTGGAGGACGTGGACCTGGGGGACCGGCTCGGCCGCGCCGGGTGGCAGAGCGTCTACGTGCCGTCGTCGGTGATCCACCACGATCAGGGTCACGCGGCCAGGACCGTGCCGGAGTTCACCCTCCGGGCACACCACAACAGCGCGTACCTCTTCCAGGCGGACAGGCATCCGGCCGCGTGGCAGGCACCGATACGCTGGGCACTGAGGGCGGGTCTGGAACTGCGGTGCCGCCTCGCGATCCGATCCGCGCGGCGCGATCTGCGCTGACGCGGGGACGTGACCATCCACCGGCCCGTGTGGGCCGCGCGAGCGCGCGGCCGGGGGCCCACGACATCGGGAGTAGGACTGTGACCTCGACGACCCCCTCCAGCGCCGAGCCGCGCGAACTCATCGCCGACACCGAGGCGGTGGTCCTGGTGGGCGGCAAGGGGACCCGCCTGCGACCGCTGACCATCTCGGCGCCCAAGCCCATGCTGCCCACGGCCGGGCTGCCCTTCCTCACCCACCTGCTCTCGCGGATCCGGGCGGCGGGCATCCGGCGCGTGGTGCTGGGCACGTCGTTCAAGGCCGAGGTGTTCGAGGAGCACTTCGGGGACGGGTCCGACCTCGACCTGGAACTGACGTACGTGGTGGAGACCGAACCCCTGGGCACGGGCGGCGGCATCCGCAACGTCCTGGACGAGCTCACCGCCTCGACGATCATGGTGTTCAACGGTGACGTGCTGGGCGGTACCGATCTCACCCGGATCCTCGACCTCCACCACGCCAAGAACGCCGACCTGACCATGCACCTGGTCCGGGTCTCCGATCCCCGTGCGTTCGGCTGTGTGCCGACCGACGACGACGGCCGGGTCCTGGAGTTCCTGGAGAAGACGCAGGACCCGCCGACCGATCAGATCAACGCCGGCTGCTACGTCTTCCGGCGCGAGCTGATCGCACAGATCCCCGAGGGCGTCCCCGTCTCGGTGGAGCGTGAGACCTTCCCGCAGCTGCTCGCCGAGGACAAGCGGGTCTACGGCTTCGTCGACTCGGCGTACTGGCGGGACATGGGCACGCCCGAGGACTTCGTCCGCGGGTCCTCCGACCTGGTGCGCGGCATCGCGCCGTCGCCCGCGCTCGCGAGCCACCACGGCGAGGCGCTCGTCCACGACGGCGCGGGGGTCG
>NZ_JAALDX010000399.1 GCF_014145095.1 Dietzia sp. SLG310A2-38A2
AGCTACGCGGAGTTCGCCGACCGCGCCACGCGACTGGCCTCACTCCTGCGGATGCGCGGTGTCGCCCGGGGCGACCGCGTCGGGGTGCTCGCCCCCAACTCCGCCGAGGCGCTCCTCGCGCAGTTCGCCGTCCCGCTCGCCGGCGGTGCGGTGGTGGCCCTCAATACCCGTCTCGCGCCCCCGGAGGTCGCGTACATCGCCGAGCACGCCGGGATCTCGGTGCTCATCGCCGACTCCGGTCTCCTGGCAGGGCTGGGGGACGAGGTACCGGAATCGATCGGCCTCATCCTGGTGACCCCCGACGCCGACGGCACCCAGCCGGACCCGGCCCGCTTCGGCCCCCGCGCCGAGGCGCTGGAGGAGGGTCTGGCGCTGGCCTCCCCGCAACCGGTGCCGTGGACGGTGGAGGACGAGGACGCCGTGATCGCCGTCAACTACACCTCGGGCACCACAGGCCGGCCCAAGGGTGTCATGTACACCCACCGCGGCGCCTACCTCAACGCGCTCGGGGAGATCATCACCCAGGGGCTCGACGCGGACTCGCGGTACCTGTGGACGCTCCCGATGTTCCACTGCAACGGGTGGTGCACCACATGGGCCCTGACCGGCGCGATGGGCACCCACGTGTGTCTGCGCGCCGTCCGGGGCGATGAGATCTGGAGACTGTTCGACGAGGAGGGGATCAACCGCCTCGCCGGGGCCCCGGCGGTGTTGAGCACGATCGCCGACGACCCGGCGGCCCGGCCGGTGACGGGGATCCGCATGGTCACGGCCGGCGCCCCGCCCTCGCCCACGATCCTGCGGCGCTTCGAGGACCTGGGCATCGACGTGACGCAGGTGTACGGGCTCACCGAGACCTACGGGCCGATCACGGTGTGCACCCCCCAGCCCGGCTGGACGGATCTGGATCCGGACGAGCGTGCGGGCCTGAAGTCCAGGCAGGGCGTCGCCATGATCCACGCCGACACGGTCCGGGTGGTCCAGCGGACCAGCCCAGGCGAGAAGCACCTCGTCGACGTCCCCGCCGACGGCGTGACGATGGGCGAGGTCGTCATGACCGGCAACGGCGTGATGAAGGGGTACTTCGCCGACCCGGAGGCCACGGCGACCGCGTTCGCCGGTGGTTGGTTCCACTCGGGCGACCTCGGCGTGATGCATCCGGACGGGTACGTGCAGCTGCTCGACCGGGCCAAGGACGTGGTGGTCTCCGGCGGCGAGAACATCTCCACGATCGAGGTCGAACAGGCCATCGCGTCGCACCCCGACGTGATGGACTGCGCCGTGGTGTCGATGCCCGACGAGAAGTGGGGTGAGCGCCCGAAGGCGTACGTCGTGGTGAAGCCCGGATCCCAGCTCGACGAGGACGGTGTGATCGAACACTGCCGGACCAGGATCGCCCGCTACAAGGTGCCCGGTGCGGTGGAGCTCACCGAGGCCCTGCCGCGCACCTCGACGGGCAAGGTGCGCAAGAACGAACTCCGCGACGCGGCGTGGTCGGGGTGGGACAAGCGCATCAACTGACGGCCCCGCTCCTGCAGGGTGGGCACGGGTGACGTTATTGTTGTCCCCAGGACCACAATCCGGTGCGCCCGGCCAGTTCGGATCGCACCCAGCCCCGACTCGCAGGAGGTCGACGCAGGCCCATGACGAACATCGTCGTACTGATCAAGCAGGTTCCGGACACCTACTCGGAGCGCAAGCTCTCCGATGGGGACTTCACCCTGGACCGCGAGGCCGCGGACGCGGTCCTCGATGAGATCAATGAGAAGGCCGTTGAGCAGGCTCTCCAGATCAAGGAGGCCGAGGGTGGCGAGGTGACCGTCCTGACCGCCGGTCCCGACCGCGCCACCGAGGCGATCCGCAAGGCCCTGTCGATGGGCGCCGACAAGGCCGTCCACCTCAACGACGAGGCGCTCCACGGCTCGGACGTGGTCCAGACCGCGTGGGCCATCGCCAACGTGCTGGGCACCATCGAGGGCACCGAGCTGGTCATCTGTGGCAACGAGGCCACCGACGGCCGCATGGGCAGCGTCCCGGCCATCATCGCCGAGTACCTGGGCCTGCCGCAGGTCACCCACATGCGCACCCTCGAGGTCTCCGGCGGGACCATCAAGGGTGAGCGGGAGACCGACGAGGGCATCTTCGAGATCGAGGCGTCGCTGCCCTGCGTCGTGTCGGTCGGCGAGAAGATCAACGAGCCGCGGTTCCCCTCCTTCAAGGGCATCATGGCCGCCAAGAAGAAGCCGGTCGAGGTCCTGACGCTGGCCGACACCAACGTCGAGGCCGGTCAGGTGGGCAAGGACAACGCGGCGACCACCGTCACGTCGTCCGTCCCCAAGCCGCCGCGCAGCGCCGGTGAGAAGTTCACCGACGAGGGCGAGGGCGGCAACGAGGTCGCCAAGTACCTCGTGGCGCAGAAGCTCATCTGATCGCGCTCACCCCGATCGACTCCCACCAGTCTTTTTCAAGGAGAATCCACCATGGCTGAAGTCCTCGTCGCGGTCGAGCACGTCGACGGCGAACTCAAGAAGGTCACCCTCGAGCTGCTGACCGCCGCACGCGCGCTGGGTGAGCCGTCCGCCGTCGTGTTCGGTGAGACCGGCACCGCCGCAACGCTCACCGACGCCCTCAAGGAGGCCGGCGCGGAGAAGATCTACGTGGCCGAGGGCGACGCGGTGCAGAACTACCTCGTCACGCCCAAGGTCGACGTCCTCGCCGGGCTCGCCGAGCAGGGTGCGGCGGCGATCGTCCTGGCCGCCACGTTCGAGGGCAAGGAGGTGGCGGGTCGCCTCGCGGCCCGTACCGGTTCCGGCACCCTGTGTGACGTCGTCGAGATCAAGTCCGACGGGTCGGCGGTCCACTCGATCTTCGGTGGCGCCTTCACCGTCGAGGCGACCGTCGCCGGCGACACGCCCATCTACACCCTGCGCCCGGGCGCCGTCGAGGCGACGCCGACCGCCGGCGCCGGCGAGGTCGTCGAGGTCGACGTCCCCGAGCCCGAGAACGCCGCCAAGGTCATCTCCCGCAACCCGATCGTCGGTGGCGACCGTCCCGAGCTCACCGAGGCGACCGTCGTCGTCGCCGGAGGCCGTGGCGTGGGTTCGGCGGAGAAGTTCGAAGAGGTCGTCGAGCCGCTGGCCGACTCGCTCAAGGGTGCCGTCGGTGCCTCGCGTGCCGCCGTCGACTCGGGGTACTACCCGGGTCAGTTCCAGGTGGGTCAGACCGGCAAGACCGTGTCGCCGCAGCTGTACATCGCCCTCGGAATCTCGGGCGCCATCCAGCACCGTGCCGGAATGCAGACGTCCAAGACGATCGTCGCCGTGAACAAGGACGAGGAGGCCCCGATCTTCGAGATCGCGGACTACGGCGTCGTCGGAGATCTGTTCAACGTCGCCCCGCAGCTCACCGAGGCCATCAACGCCCGTAAGTGAGGACGGCGCGACAGCGTCCAGCAGTACCGACCGGACCCCGGCACCCCTGCGGTGCCGGGGTTCGGCGCGTTCGGGCGTATTCTTGCCGACGTCATGCTCACGATCCGCACCGCGCACTATCTCGACCACGCCGCGACCACCCCGATGCGTCCGTCGGCCCTGGCCGCCTACGCCGACGCGGCCGCCACCGTCGGTAACGCCTCGTCTCTCCACGGAGCCGGCCGCCGCGCCCGTCGCCGGGTGGAGGAGGCCCGCGAGTCGCTCGCCG
>NZ_JAALDX010000400.1 GCF_014145095.1 Dietzia sp. SLG310A2-38A2
CGTCGGCTGGCCCGTCCGGCATCGTCACGCCCGTGCGTCCGCGGCCCCCGCGCGCAGGGTCTCGATCATGGCGTCGGGGTCGGGCGCGCCGTAGACGGCGGATCCGGCGACAAAGACGTCGCAGCCCGCGGAGGCGGCGTCCCCGATCGTGCGCGAGTCGATGCCGCCGTCGATCTGGATCAGCACGTCGAGCCCGCGCCGGTCGATCTCCGCGCGCAGCGTGCGGACCTTGTCGAGCACCTCGGGCATGAACGACTGGCCACCGAACCCGGGCTCGACGCTCATCACCAGGACCAGGTCGACGTGCTCCAGCAGATCGAGGTACGGCTCCACGGCCGTGCCCGGCTTGAGGGAGATGCCGGCCCGGCAGCCGCGAGAGTGGAGCAGGTCCGCGACGGCCTTCGGATCGTCGGTGGCCTCGACGTGGAAGGTGATGTTGGCCGCACCCGCGTCGACGTAGTCGCCGACCCAGCGAAGCGGGTCGGTGATCATCAGATGACAGTCCATCGGCTTGTCGGTGACCTTGCCGACCGCCTTCGCGACCGGGGCGCCGAAGGACAGGTTGGGGACGAAGTGGCCGTCCATCACGTCGACGTGGATCCAGTCTGCGGCGGGGATCCGCTCGATCTCGCGGTCGAGTCGGGCGAAGTCGGCGGACAGGATCGACGGCGCGATGAGCGGCTGGTACGACATGCCGACCAGTCTAGGCGGGCAGGCGCGAGCGGACTTCCCAGGGCGTGGACCGGAGCCGCCTCGGACTCTTATGTAGCCAGGCTCTCAGCTGGGCGGACGATCAGGTGGCCGGATCCACGAGCGAGAGGCAGAACTCGAGTTGGTCGGCCACGATCTGCTCGAAGTACGGGTCGACGTAGGGGTCGAAGTGCTCGCACGGGTATTCCAGGTACCTTCCGCGCGGCATCCGCTGCGCAGCCCGACGCGCGGTCGCCGCGGGCGTGATGGCGTCCCGGGTGGCGATCTGCACCAGAGTGGGGCAGGTGATCCGTCGGGCGTGCCGTATCGGGGAGTAGAAGCCGATCCGCAGGAGGATCCGTGCGGCGACATCATCGGCGAAGTCGCTGCGGTGCAGTCCCGAGTCGGCAGCCAGACGGTCCACCGCGGGATCGGCGTCCGGACTCGTCATGACAGCCGGAGCCCCCGGTCGACCGACCAGGGGCACGTACCGGGGCTCCCGGCGCCGGGCCGCGCGCCAGAGGTCGCCGATGATCGCAGGTGTGAGCCGGACCGCCGAGCGCAGCGGTGTCGCCCGGACCGCGGCCGGTCCACTGACGTGGGGGACCTGGGCGACGACCCCTGCCAGCCTCTCCCCCGTACCGGCGAGAGTGAGGACGTGTCCGCCCGAGAACGACGTGCCCCACGCGATGACCCGGTCCGGGTCGACGCCGGTCAGCGATCGGGTGAAGGCGAGCGCGGACCGCCAGTCGTCGAGCTGACGGCCGATGCCGAGGAGCTGACGGGGCTGCCCGTCGCTGGCGCCGAAGTGCCGGTAGTCGAAGACCACGACGACGAAGCCGGCATCGCGGAAACGCTCGGCGTACGCGGGTAGCCGCAGGTCCCGTATGCACCCGAAGCCGTGTGCCATGACGATGGCCGGTGCGGTGCCCGCGCCGGGGCCCGCCGAGGTCTCCGGGCGGTAGACCCACGCGGCGCACTCGACTCCCCCGGACCGGAAGGTCGCGTCGACCCGGCCCTGCTCGGTTTCTGCTGTCGGCATCGACTGTCAGTCCTCTCGTGGCGGTGGTGTGGGGTCGGAGGCGACCCTGCGCAGCCCCGCCATGAACATCGCGTCGGTGCCGTGGCGGTGCGGCCAGAGCTGCACCCACGGTCCGTCACCGAGACCCGCGGTGGAGGCCCCGTCGATCCCCTCGAGGATCTCGCGTACGTCGAGGAGTTCGACATCGTCGCGCCGGTTCGCCTCACGGATCATAGACACCGTCTCGGACAGGTGGGGGGAACACGTCGCGTAGAGCACCACGCCCCCGGGGCGCACCAGACGCAGGGCGGAGTCCAGCAGCTCCCGCTGCAGCACCACCAGTCCCGGGATGTCGGCGGCGGTCTTGCGCCACCGGGCTTCGGGACGACGCCGGAGGGCTCCGAGCCCCGAACAGGGTGCGTCGAGGAGGACCCGATCGAACCCCGGCTCCAGACCGGGGTCCCGGCCGTCCGCGGTGAGTACGGTCACCGGCAGGTCCCGGGTGGCCTCCCGCACGAGGTCGGCACGGTGTTCGGAGACCTCGACGCCGGTCACGGCCGCGCCCTCGATCTCCGCCAACGCGCCCAGCATGACGGCCTTGCCCCCGGGGCCGGCGCACAGGTCCAGCCACCGGCCGCCGTCCTCGCCGACGAGCGGTGCACGGGATGCGGCGATC
>NZ_JAALDX010000040.1 GCF_014145095.1 Dietzia sp. SLG310A2-38A2
TCGGGGGGGATCCTCGAGTGCTCCACCGGGTTCAACGGGGAGTTCGACGGCGCGCCGGTCGTCATCACCGCCGCCCACTGCGCCGGCGCCGACGGCACCCGCGCCGCCCTCGCCGACGGCGAGGAGTTCGGCACCATGACCCGCACCCGACGCGACGGGATCGATACGTCGCTCGTGGCCGTCGACCCGGAGTTCACCGACCGCTTCCGCACCAACCTTGTCGGCGCCGGTCCCGACACCACCCAGGCGATCACCGGGACCGCCGACCCGGTCGTCGGGCAGAAGGCCTGCAAGACCGGGTTCCGGACCGGATTCTCCTGCGGCACCGTCTCCGAGTTCGGCGCGATGATCGACGTCGCCGGCTCCCGCACCATCGCCAACGCGTTCACGGTGGACCTCTGCGCTCTCCCCGGCGACAGCGGAGGCGTCGTGTTCTCGGGCGACAAGGCCCTCGGGATCTCCAGCGCGTCCAACGTCGCCGAGACCGGGACCTGCGCCAACGCTGACGCCGTGGCCAGGGAGAACGGGTACGTCCCGCGCCTGTCGGCGGTCCCGATCTCCGATGTCCTGGCCGCGCATCCCGGACTGACACTGCGTACCAACTGATCCCGAACGACCCGCGGGCCCCGTCCCACGAATCGAGTGCACTCCGCTAAGGGGAACCTCAACTCGTGGGACGGGGCCCGCGTGGCTTACCTTTAACAACAAGACCGTCGACGGGCACCCCTGGGGTCGTCAGGTGCTCGTGCGTCGAGAAGTGCGACGAAAGGCCGCGAACCATGTCAGGCGTGACCATCACTCTAGGGACGATCGGTGTCCTCGTATCAATCTTCGCTTGGGGGTCGTTCTTCGGGGGGATCGCCCGGATGGTGCGGTCCGTCCGCCTGGGCCAGAAAGACGGATTCAACCGTTGGACCCCGGTGTTCCCGCGCCTCAAGACTCTCATCGTGGAGTTCATAGGCCACACCAGAATGCTCCGGAAGAAGTCGGTGGGTGCCTCCCACTGGCTGGTGATGTTCGGCTTCATCCTCGGCTCGGTCGTGGCCATGGAGGCTTACATCCAGACCTTCAACCCCGAGGGCCACTGGCCGATCATCGGTGGCACCGCCTGGTACCACTTCATCGACGAACTGCTCGGGCTCGGCACAGTCATCGGCATCACTGTGCTGATCATCATCCGCCAGCGCTCCATGCGCCGAGGGCTGAACCGGTTCACGGGTTCGGATCGCCGGGCGGCCTATTTCGTCGAGACCGTCGTCCTCATCGAGGGCCTGGGAATGATCCTGGTCAAGGCCGGCAAGATCGCCACCTACGGTCATGCCAACCCCGCGACCGACTTCTTCACCATGCAGGTCGCCACCCTCCTGCCGTCCAGTCCCGAGATGGTCTCCGCATTCGCCTTCGTCAAGCTGATGTCCGCGATGATCTGGCTCTACGTGGTCGGCCGCAACATCACCTGGGGCGTCGCCTGGCACCGCTTCTCCGCCTTCTTCAACATCTACTTCAAGCGCGAGGCCGACGGTCGCACCGCGCTGGGCGCCCTCAAGCCGATGACCATGGACGGCGAGGCGCTGACCATGGAGAAGATCGAGGAGCGCACCGAGGCGGACGAGGACTTCGAGCCGCTCCTGGGTGCGGGCGCGATCGAGGACTTCTCGTGGAAGGGCTGGCTGGACTTCTCCACCTGTACCGAGTGTGGCCGCTGCCAGGAGCAGTGCCCCGCCTGGAACACCGGCAAGCCCCTGAGCCCCAAGCTCATGATCATGGCCCTGCGTGACCACGCCCACGCCAAGGCCCCGTATCTGCTCGCCGGCGGCAAGACCACGATGGGCGAGGAGACGGGACTCGTCGACGCCGAGGGCAACCCGGACGAGAACAAGCTGGCCAAGATCCCCGAGGCCGCCCGCCTCGAGGCCCAGCGTCCGCTGGTCGGCCACACCACCGCCGACGTGTCCGACGACCCGATGGCCGCCGGCATCATCGACCCCGAGGCCCTGTGGTCCTGCACCACCTGTGGTGCTTGCGTCGAGCAGTGCCCGGTGGACATCGAGCACGTCGACCACTTCATCGACATGCGCCGTTACCAGGTGCTCATCGAGTCCGAGTTCCCCACGGAGCTCGCCGGCCTGTTCAAGAACCTCGAGAACAAGGGCAACCCCTGGGGTCAGAACAACTCGGGCCGCGACGACTGGATGAAGACCCTCGACTTCGAGATCCCGGTCATCGGTTCGGACATCGAGGACTTCTCGGACACCGAGTACCTGTTCTGGGTCGGCTGCGCCGGCGCCTTCGAGGACCGCGCCAAGAAGACCACCCAGGCCGTGGCCACGTTGCTGCACACCGCCGGTGTGAAGTTCGCCGTGCTGGGCCAGGGCGAGACCTGTACCGGTGACTCCGCCCGCCGCGCGGGCAACGAGTTCCTGTTCCAGATGCTCGCGGAGCAGAACATCGAGACCATGAACAACGCCTTCGACGGCGTGCCCACCGGGCAGCGCAAGGTCGTCGTGACCTGTGCCCACTGCCTCAACGCGCTCAAGAACGAGTACGGCGACTTCGGTGGCGATTACCAGGTGGTCCACCACACGCAGCTGCTCAACCGCCTCGTGAGGGAGAAGCGGCTCGTGCCGGTGGCCCCGATCGACGGCGGCGTGACCTACCACGACCCGTGCTACCTCGGCCGCCACAACCAGGTGTACGAGGCGCCGCGTGAGCTCATGGACGGCTCGGGCGTGACCCTCACCGAGATGCCCCGCCACGGCCAGCGCTCCATGTGCTGTGGCGCCGGCGGCGCGCGGATGTGGATGGAGGAGACGGTCGGCAAGCGCATCAACGTCGACCGTGTCGACGAGGCCCTGTCGACCAAGGCGACCAAGATCGCCACCGGCTGCCCGTTCTGTCGGGTGATGCTCTCCGACGGCGCCACCGCGCAGACCGACGGCACCGAGCTGGAGGGTCAGGTCGAGGTCGTGGACGTGGCCCAGCTCCTGCTGGAGTCCGTCACCCGCGACGGCGGCCTGCCCGAGCCCCGTGAGCTCGCGTGGCTGGAGCAGCCGAAGCGCGAGAAGACCGCCGCGGAGAAGGAGGCCGCCGAGGCCGAGGCCGCCACGTCGGCCGACGCCAAGACCGCGGTCGCCGAACCCTCCGGGACCCCGGACAACCCGGTGATCGACAAGGGC
>NZ_JAALDX010000401.1 GCF_014145095.1 Dietzia sp. SLG310A2-38A2
GACCGCCGGTAGGGCCGTGCGGGTCCTCGACACGGCCGCCGGCCGGATGATCGCCGAGGCCACCCCGCGAGGCCTGGCGCGCCTGGACCAGGTGGGGCCGGACCTGACTGGCGTGGACCAGGACGTCGCGTCGTGGTTCGCCGCCGGACCATCCGACGACGACGAAGTGCGCGGTGCCCAGCCCGGCGCGGCTACTGAGCATCTCGACCGGGTGGCGGAACAGCTCGAGGCCTACTGCGCCGGCCGGCTGCGTGAGTTCGACGTCCCCGTGGACTGGGAGGTCGCCGGCGTGCACGACGAGTTCTCCCGCGAGGCCTACCGCGAGATCCAGCACATCCCGTACGGGGAGACCTCGACCTACGGGCAGGTCAGCGTGGACGCGGGCTGGCCGAGAAATGCCCGCCGGGTGGGGCGGTTGTGCACCCTCGTGCCGGTGCCGTTCGTCATCCCGGTGCACCGGGTCATCCGCGCCGACGGCGGGATGGGCAACTGTCCCGAGTACCGCCTTCGTCTCCTCGAGCACGAGCGGCGCAACCTCACCGCCGCGGCGCCGGTGCCGTTCCGCAGCGGGGGCGCTTAGTCGGAGCAGTGGCTTACAGAAGTCTGGGGCATCCGGACAACGGTGGGCACCGAACTACCCCGTGGTTAGTCTGGCGGCAGTCCGACCGCCGACCACGAACCCGGGGGGAACCCATGACTGTCGGAGACGTCACCACCGAGGGGCAACAGACGGTTCCGGGGTGTAGCCCCCGGCCCACGGTCGAGAGTTTCTCGCGCGTCCGCGAGCTCACCGACCTCCTGGCCTCCCGCCTGAGCGCCGAGGACCAGATCCCGCAGTCGATGACGGCCGCCAGCCCCGCGGCCTGGCACCGGGCGCACACCACGTGGTTCTTCGAGGAGTTCGTGCTGGGGCGGCTGCCGGGTTACTCCTCGCCCGAGCCGGTCTTCCGGTTCCTGTTCAACTCCTACTACGAGGCCGTCGGCCCTCGACAGCCCCGGCCCCAGCGCGGGCTCATCACCCGCCCGTCGGTGGCGGAGATCGGCGACTTCCGGGCCCGGGTCGACGAGGCGGTGGTGGCCGCGCTCGAGGCGGGCAGGGTCGACGAGCGTGGGCTGGAGTTGCTCGAGCTGGGCTGCCACCACGAGCAGCAGCACCAGGAGCTGATGCTCATGGACGCCAAGCACCTCTTCTCGCACAATCCGACCGACCCCGTCTATGTGCACAGGTCCGCGGACCCGGTCGCTGCGGCGCCGGGGGAGACGGACTGGCTCGTCGTCGTCGAGGGGGTCGCGCAGGTCGGCGCCCCGGACCCCGCCGACGGCTCCGGTCTCTCCCCCGACGGGTCGTCCTCCGGCGGCTTCTCCTACGACAACGAGCGCCCGCGTCACCGGGTGTGGATCCCCGGCGGCGAGGTGTCCACCCGCCAGGTCACGGTGGCCGACTGGAAGGAGTTCATGGCCGACGGCGGGTACACCCGCCCCGAACTGTGGCTCTCCGACGGGTGGGCCGCCGTTCAGGCCGAGGGCTGGGACGCGCCCGGGTACTGGCGGCGCGAGGACGGTGCCGCCGGGAACGCCTCCGCGGGCACCGCCGGGGCGCCTGCCTCCGACGGCGAGTGGACCACCTTCACCCTCTCGGGCCGCCGTCCGGTCGTGGATGCCGAACCCGTCTGTCACGTCTCCTTCTACGAGGCCGACGCCTACGCCCGCTGGTCCGGCGCGCGCCTGCCCACGGAGTTCGAGTGGGAGGTCGCCTCCGCCGGCTGGGAGATCCGCGACGAGCTCGACCCCGACCGCTGCCACCCGCAGCCCGTCACGGATCGGACGATCGGCGGAGTCTGGGAATGGACCGCCAGCGCCTACCTGCCCTACCCGGGGTTCGTCACCGAGGAGGGCGCCGCCGGCGAGTACAACGGCAAGTTCATGTCCGACCAGCACGTCCTGCGCGGTGGAAGCGCCCTCACCCCGGCGGGCCACACGCGGCCCACCTACCGGAACTTCTTCCCCGCCTCATCCCGGTGGGCGGCCACGGGACTGAGGCTCGCCCGATGACCGGCACCGAGAACCCGACGACGACGACCACAACGACCACCACCGACCCGGACACCGCCGCACTGGAGTCGGACCTGCGCGAGGGGTTCTTCGCCGACCCGCCCACCCTGCCACCGCGCTGGTTCTACGACGAGAAGGGCAGTCTGCTATTCGACCAGATCACCAGGGTGGCCGAGTACTACCCCACCCGGGCCGAGGCCGAGATCCTGCGGGCCCGCGCCGGCGACATCGTGGGCGCGGCCTCGACGGTGGTCGAGCTCGGGGCCGGGACCTGCGAGAAGACGCGGGTGCTGCTCGACGTGCTGGCGGCCGGACGCTCGGATGCGCGATTCGTGCCCTTGGACATCAGCACCGAGATGCTCTTCGAGACCGCCCGCGCGCTCGAGCAGGAGTATCCGGGCCTGCGGATCGACCCGGTCATCGGCGACATCACCGCCCTCGAGGGGCCGCTGCCGGGTGAGCCGGGCGGGCGGCTGGTGCTGTTCCTCGGCGGCACCGTGGGCAACTTCAGCGAGTCGCAGCGCGACGGGTTCTTCCGGATGCTGCGCGGAATCATGGCGCCGGGGGATCAGCTGGCCGTGGGATTCGACCTGGTCAAGAGTCCGGATCGACTGGTCGCGGCGTACGACGACGCCGCCGGTGTCACCGCCGAGTTCAACCTGAACATGCTCGACGTGATCGCGCGGACCGTCGACTGCACGGGCCTCGACCGCCGCGACTTCCGGCACGAGGCCGTGTGGAACGCCGAGGAGAGCCGGATCGAGATGTGGTTGCGTGCGGTGCGCGAGGTGCGGATCGACTTCCCGACGCTCGGGCGGGGGCGCACGCTGGCCGCCGGGGAGGGGATCCGCACCGAGATCGCCCGGAAGTTCGAGCCCCACGCGCTCATCGACGAACTCGCGGGGCACGGATTCGGCGGTCAGGCGGTGTGGACCGATGCGGCCGGCGATTTCGGGCTGGCCCTCGTCGTCGTCGACTAGGCCCTGTCCCGACGGCGGGACGGGAGCGCGCTGAGAACGATGACCCCGAGGCACAGCGTCGTGCCCAGCAGCGCACCGGCGAGGACGTCGTGGGGATAGTGGTCACCGGCGAGTACCCGGGCGCTGCCACCGACCACGGCGAGAGGCACTGCCACCCAGGCCAGCAGGGGTCTGACCGCGAGCAGGGCGGCCGTGATCGCGAAGGCGATCACGGTGTGACTGCTGGGGAACGACCAGTTGTCCGGGGCCGGACAGATCGAGCTCACCTCATGGAGATGGCACGGGCGCACCCTGGAGTAGGCGTCCTTGAGTGCGAGATTCAGCCAGAGGGCCATGATCACGGACAATCCGCCGGCGGCATACGTGACCACCGGCCTCCACCCGGGAGTCCGCGCGCGGAGGTGTGAGACCAGCAGGTGCACCCCGACCGAGGCGTGCAGGCCGACCAGGAGGAGCACGCTCGCCTCGGACAGCACGTCT
The DNA here is from genome assembly GCF_014145095.1 of Dietzia sp. SLG310A2-38A2. Lineage (GTDB taxonomy): Bacteria > Actinomycetota > Actinomycetes > Mycobacteriales > Mycobacteriaceae > Dietzia. The sequence goes on from NZ_JAALDX010000401.1 coordinate 3,513, forward strand.
CCCCACCGGACGGAGGAGTCGGTCACCGCCAGTTCGTACACCCGGACGCTCCAGTCGGGCGTGCGGGCCAGAAGGGTGAGGGGAATGAGTCCCGCGAGCCAGATCGCCGCGGCCAGCAGGATCGCCCGGGACAGCGGTGTCGGGGTCTGCGTGGCCTGTGGGGTCTGCGGGGTCACGGAGTCCGGATTGTCCTGATCGGCGGTCATCCTCCGGTCGTCATCTCCCTGGTCCATCGTGCGCCAGCCCGTGTCGTCGAGGGCTACCTGTGTTCCGTCCTGAACCGGTGCTCGGACCGGCCGAGTCGCCCGGCCGAGTCGCCCGACGGGTGCGAAGTACCCAGCCTACGGAGTGGACGCACGAGCCCGCGAGGAACCGGAGTCGCCCACCAGCGAGCGCTCGCGCCGCCGGTTCGTTGTCGTACGTGTGTTCTATAGTCGGGGTCATGGAGCAGGGAGTGTGGGACGCGCCGGGGCAGGGGTCGGAGTCGGCGACGCTGGCCGACGTTCTCGCGTTTCTCGAGGCCTCCGTGGAGAGCCTGTGCCAGGTCGACTGGTCGGATCACGACGCGGACATGCTGGTCGACGCCGTGGGACGCGTCGAGATCGTGGCCCGCCGGCTGGAGGCCGCCGGAGCGCGCGCCACTGCCGAACTGGCGGGCCTGCACCGCCAGAAGGGGCGTTCCGCCGGGGGAGTCGCCGCGTTGCTCGGGGAGAAGCTGGGTCTGGGCCGGGGCGTCGTACACGGGCGGA
>NZ_JAALDX010000402.1 GCF_014145095.1 Dietzia sp. SLG310A2-38A2
CCGGGATGTTGCCCGGGCTGAGCCAGGTCGACGCCCCGGCGCTGCCGGGGATGAGCGTCCTGGAACTCACCTCCGCGGACCTGGCCGCCACCGGGATCAGTCCCGAGGAGTACCCGACGGTTCACGCCCGGCCGTGGCTCGACTCCCGGGGGGTGTGCACCACCGCCGGGCTCGCCCACGTCCCCGATGGCAGCCGGGTGGAGGTCGCCGGTGCGGTCACCCACCGGCAGCGGCCCGCCACCGCCGAGGGCGTGACCTTCCTCAGTCTCGAGGACGAGACGGGCATGACCAACGTCGTGTGCTCGGTGGGACTGTGGGCGCGCTACCGCCCGATCGTCTCCTCGGCCCCGGCGCTCATCGTCCGCGGCACCGTGGAGAACCGCTCGGGCGCGGTGAGCGTGGTGGCGGACAAGATCGAACGCCTCCACCTGGGCATGGCGATCGGCCGTAGCCGGGACTTCAGGTGACGACCACTCCTCCGAGAGCGGTCATCCCCGGCGATCGGTCCCTCGGTGGTCGCTCCCCGGCCCCGGCCGAGTCCGGGTCAGACGTAGCGGAAGTCCTCCCCGCGCGCCCACTGCACCAGCCTGTCGGCGGTGTCCCGGCGCGACGGCGGGTGGTAACCGAACACCTGGACGGCCTCGAAGGCGTAGGCGAGCTCCGGGTCCTGCATATAGGCGAACCCTCCGACGGCCTCGCGGACCATTGACTGCACCCTCACCAGAGCGTCACGCATCGACCACCGGACCAGCGCGAGGCGGGCCGAGACGTCGCCACCGCGGGCACCCTCGTCGAACTCGCGAGCCACGGCGTGCAGAGCGGTCCGCATGGTCTCGACCTCGGCGAGAGCCGAGGCGAACAGTTTCGGATCGAGTCGATCGCGATCGGTGAGCCGCTCGACCATACGCGTGGCCACCCCGAGATAGCAGGCGCTGATGAGCAGCCCGAACCACAGGTAGCCGGTCATCTCGTGGACATCGTCGGGATCGTTCTCGGAGGTGAGGAAGACCATGTCGGCCTCGACCCGGACGTCGTCGAGGATCAGCGCGTCGCTCTCGGCCGCCGCGAGGACGGGGCTCTTCCAGAACTCCTCCCGACGCAGCCCCTCGGCCCCGTCGAAGACCAGGACGACGGCCCGCTCGGAATCGTCCACGAGGGCGCTCGCCACCAGGAGGCTCATGGACCTCGAGAGGCTGCAGGGGGCCTTGCGGCCGGAGAGGAGGTAGTCGTCACCGTCCCGGCGGGCGGTCATGGTCGGGCGGAACACCGATCCCCCGGGGGAGCCCTCGGAGAAGCCGGAGGCCATCACGGTGCCGCCCTCGACCAGCGCCCTGATGAGGTCGCGCTCGTCCTGCGAGGCGTCCTCGGCGGCCTCGAAGAGGGTCGCGCACGACAGGTGGTGCATCGTGGTCGCGGCCGCGAGGGAGGGGGCGACCGCGCCGATGGCGGTCTGGAACCGCACCGCGTCGATCGCGCTCGCCCCTGCACCACCCAGTGCGGTCGGGACGATGAGACGGGTCCCGCCGGTGTCGGACCACTCGGCCACGGCGGTGCTCCGGGCGCCCTCGTTGGCGAGGAGTCCGTGGTCGTACAGGCGCTCACGTAGCCCGGGGGCGTAGGAGTCGAGGGTCTGGTTCTCTGAGGTGAGGAGCATGGGGTCCTTTCGGTACGTGGGGCCCTTCCGATACACGGACGGGTGGCTGCGGCATCGGGTCGGGATCAGCCGGCGAGCATCAGGCGGGCGGCCTCGGTGCAGTCGTACCGCGGCGTCCACCCGGTGGCGTCCCTGAGTCGTCGTGACGTGGTGACCGGCTCTCCGCAGGTCACCCAGTGGGAGGAGTAGGGCAGCAGGCGCATCCGGAACCCGAGGTCGGCCAGACGTCGGGCGGCGCGGAGCGGCACGGGGACGCACACCGACCGGTTGAGTCGGCACAGCTGGGAGACGCTGAGGGCGCCCTCGGGCCCGAGGTTGAACTCGCCGTCGACCCCGGCGAGGAGTACCCGCAGATAGGCGTCGACGAGGTCGTCCTGGTGCAGGAACTGGAAGAAGGACCGTCCGGGGCTCGGGTGCAGGACGACGCGCGAACGCATGGTCTCCAGTCCGGAGTTGGACATGTCGGGCCCCACCACGTAGGTCGGGCGCAGGACCGCCATCGCCATGCGGCCGTCGGACCCTCGCCGCCACCGGCGGATGTCCTCCTCCACGAGCGCCTTGTGGTGGAAGTAGTAATGCTCCTCACCGGCGCCGATCGGTGCGGTCTCGTCGATGACCTCGGGGCCACCGCGGGGGCCGTAGGCGTTGATGCTCGAGGTCATCACGCACACCCGGGCGCCGGCGGAATCGGCAGCCCAGAGGACCCGTCGCGAGCCGTCGACGTTGACGACCCGCGCCGACTCCTTGTCGCGCGGCTCCTCGACCATGAAGGCACAGTGGATCACCGCGTCCGCGCCCGCGAAGACCTCGTCGAGGTCGTCGGAGGTGATATCGATGGTCCGCTGCTCGATCTTCGGGTCCCGCACCCGCAACGGCGACCGCGCCAGGGCGACCACGTGGTCGACCTCCTCGCGCAGGATCAGACCGCGCAGGAGCGCCGTGCCGAAATCACCGGACGCCCCGGTCAGCACCACCCTCATAGAGCGGAGAGTTCCCGGGTGACGCCGAGGATGTCGGCGATCGCGTTGGCGGCCTCGACCAACTGCTCCTCCGTGTGGTCTGCCGTCACGCACAGACGGAGGATCGCACCGGTCGCAGGGACCGCCGGATGGACCGCGACACCGGTGTAGACCCCCCGCTCGAGCAGCAGGTTCCACACGTGCACCGCGCGGAGGTCGTCGCCCACGGGGACGGGCACGATGGGCGACCAGTCGTCACCGGTGAGGCCGGATGTGCACTCGATCCCCTTGGCCCCCAGCTCGGCTCGCAGCAGGATCGAGTTCCGGCGCACCGCCTCGGTGCGCGCCGCTCCCTCGTCGGTCCGCATGATCCGGATCGAGGCGAGGGAGGAGGCGGTCGCGGCGGGGACCGAGGACGTGCTGAAGATCATCGGCCGCGCCGTGACCCGGAGCCCGGTCACCAGGTCGGAGCTGCCGGTGATGAACCCACCGCAGGAGGCCGAGCACTTGGAGAACGACGCCATGGTCACGTCCACGTCGTCCACCGTCCCGGTCTCCTCGACCCAGCCCCTCCGGGTCGGACCGAACAGACCCATCGCGTGGGCCTCGTCGACCATGAGCGCGGCCCCGAACGATCGGGCGAGTTCCGCGACGCCGGACAGGGGCGCGAGGCTGCCCTCCATCGAGTAGAGAGAGTCGACGACGACGAGGATCTGCTCCGGTGATCCGCGGCGGGCCGTGATCAGGGCGTCCTCGAGTGCTCCCAGGTCGTTGTGGCGGAACGGGTGGACGGAGGTCCGCGCCATGCGCAGGCCGTCGCGGAGTGAGGCGTGGGCGAACTCGTCGATGACGACCGCGTCCCGTTCACCGACGAGGGCGCCGAGGGTGCCGAGGTTGGTCTGGTACCCGGTCGAGAAACACAGTGCGTCCTCGGTGCCGAACCAGTCCGCGATCTCCGCCTCCAGCTCCTCGTGCAGTGACATCGTCCCGTTGAGCAGGCGACTCCCGGTGCTCGCGGACCCGAATCGCCGGACCGCCTCGGTGGTGGCCTCGATGACCTCGGGGTGACGGGCCAGACCGAGGTAGTTGTTGGAGCCGAGCATGATCCGGTCCACACCCTCGACGTTGCTCGTGGCACCGGAGCTCGAGTTCATAGTCCGGTAGTAGGGGCTCTGACCGGCGTCCTGGAGGGACGAGAAGATCTGGACCCGTTCGTCGGCGGCGAGGCGTTCGATGAGGGGATGGTTCACGAGAAGTCCTTCCGATGGGCTGTCCGGGTGGTTCGGCTCCTTCTCCGGGGCGGATGGGTCGGGCGAACGAATCCTCACCGACCGCCCCTCCTCACCGTCCCGCCGCTCGTCGCCCATCCGCCTCGGGATCAGGAACGAATGAGGGGGACGACTGAATGAGGAGCCCCATGAGCCACAGAGCCGAACCCCGGACGACGCCGCGCGCTCACCGCCGACGGTCGGTCCTGGCGAGAGGCTGGCCGCTCGCCGCGGCGCTGGTCCTGGCCGTGCTGGGAGCCTTGTCCGCCGGGGGAGTGGAGGAGTCGCTGACCCCCGGGGGGTTCCGCGCCGACTCCACGCCGTCCGCCGTCGCCGAACGG
>NZ_JAALDX010000403.1 GCF_014145095.1 Dietzia sp. SLG310A2-38A2
CGGCCGGCGTGGTCATCGGGCATGCCGAGGGTGGGTGGCAGTGGTTCCGAGAACAGCCACGCGGCCCACAGGGGCCGCAGGTCCACGGGGGAGTGGTCGGCTGCCATGTGCAGGAAGTCGTCGGTGGTCGCGGTCGCGCCCGAGTACTTGGTCACCCAGTCGCGCAGCAGCTGGAAGAACTGCTCGTCGCCGATCGTCAGGCGGAGGGCGTGCAGGGTGAGCGCCCCGCGCTTGTAGACCCGGTCGTCGAACATGTCCTTGGGACCGGGGTCCGCCAGGAGCAGATCCTGCGGCGAGTTCTGCAGCTTGGAGTAGTAGCGCAGCGCGTGGCTGCCCGCGTCCGCGCCGCCGGAGAACTCGGTCCACAGCCACTCGGCGTAGCAGGCGAAGCCCTCGTGGAGCCAGATGTGCTTCCATTCGGCGGCGGTGACGGCGTTGCCGAACCACTGGTGGGCGAGTTCGTGGGCGATCAACCGCTCGTCGCCTGTGCCCGCCTCGGCGGTGTTGCGACCGAACGTGGACATTCCCATCGCCTCGAGGGGGATCTCCAGCTCGTCGTCGGTCACCACCACCTTGTACTCATCGAACGGGTACGGGCCGAACAGGTCGGTGAAGACGTCGATCATCTCGACCTGGCGGGCGAACGCCACCCGGAAGTCCCGCTTGAGGTCCGCGGGCAGGTAGGCGTGGAACGGCGCCGCCCCACCCGTCACCTCCAGGTGCTCGTACTGCCCCAGGTTGATGGTCACGAGGTAGGTGGAGGTGGGCTGCGGTAGGTCGAACTCCCACGTGGTGGTGCTGCCGCTGCGCTTTTTGCCCACCAGCGAACCGGTCACGACGGCGCGGTAGGGGGAGTCCGTGGTGAGGCGGATCCGGAACGGGGCCTTGGACGACGGGTGGTCGTCGCACGGGAACCAGCTGGCGGCGCCGTTGGGCTGGTTGGCCACCAGGACCCCGTCGGTCAGTTCCTCCCAGCCGACCTCACCCCAGGCTCCGCGGATCGGGCGCGGGTTGCCCGCGTACCGGATGGTCAGAGTGAACGCGGCACCTACGGGGATCGGCTCGGTCGGGGTGACGGTGAGTTTGCCCCGCGGCCGGCTGTACCTGGCGACCCGGCCGCGGTCGAGCGACACCTTGGAGACATCGAGGTGGGGGGACAGGTCGAGCTGCACGGACTCGAGCGGTTCGGTGGCCGTGGCGGTGATCACGGCCTGGCCACGCAGGTTGTTGGAGCTCATCTTGTAGGTGAGGTCCAGTTCGTACCGGGTCACCCGGTACCCGTGGTTCCCGGCGCTGGGCAGGTAGGGGTCGACCGGATCGGCGCGCGACGAATCGCGGGGGGCTGCGATCTTGGCGATGAGGTCCTTCTTGACTGCCTTCAATTCCATGACCCGCGCGAGTGTAGTGGACCCGGGGGGATCGGCACCGGCCCCGACGTCCAGTGGGTGGAAAGTACTTGCCAATTCGGAAAGTAGTTGCCTATGGTTGAGTCATCGCCCGGGTGGACACTCCCGGGACCGTCACGAGGAAGGCGTCGACATGACCACGGAGAACCCCACCACCGGCGCGGTCGATCGCACCGAGGCCGCCCGGCTCCTCGCGGAGGTCGAGGGGCGCCCGCCGGTCAGCTCCACGCGCGACGCCCGGATCTTCGCCTGGTTCGCCGCCGTCATCGCGGCGGTGATGGGTGCCGGGACCATCGCGATCATGTTCTCCAACTGGGCGATGGTGCCGTACGTGGTGCTGCTGTTCGCCGTGATCTTCTGGCAGCGGCGGTCGATCGGCGCCAGCCCACGCGGCTCGGCCCGGACGTACCTCTTGGGGGTGGCGGGCTCCGGAGCGATGGTTCTCGTCGTCGTCACCGGGTTGCACGTCATCCGCACCACGATCGGCCTCACCCCCTGGTGGTACCTCCTCGGCGCGGTGCTGGTGGCGGTTCCCGGACTGGTCGCCGCCGCGCGCATCGCACGACGGGGTGTCTCCCGGTGACCGGCCCGGAGGGCGACGCCCCCGCCCCCGCC
>NZ_JAALDX010000404.1:0-4730 GCF_014145095.1 Dietzia sp. SLG310A2-38A2
ACCCGAGCGGGGAGTGCAGGAGCGAACCCAGTACCAAGCCGACCGCGGTCGCGGCCGGTGAGCCCAGGGGGGTGATCGCGTGGGCGGAGATCCCGGACAGCAGGGTGCGGCCGTCGGGCCCGAACGGGTCGCCCAGTACCCCGCGGGGATGGGCACGTGCGAGCGCGACAGCCATCGCCGCCGTGGCAGCCACCGGGGGGACCGACCGTTGGTCGGACAACGCAGCGGCCACCACATCGAGGGACCGCTCGGCGGTCGGGCCCATGACCTTCCACCAGGCGCGGGCCTCCGCATCGGACCCCAGGCCCTCGGCCAGGGCTCCGGGTGAGGGGTCGGACGGAACGACGATCGCGTCGCGAGCGGGGAGCGCATGGGCCAGCTGAACCGGCGGCGTCCTCAACTCCACGCCGTGTGCGGCGAGGTCGAACCGGCGGAAGAACGGGGCGGCGCCGGCCATCGGGTGGACCGCCGAACACGGGTCGACCACCAGGTCCGCGCCCAGATCTCCCGGCATCCCGTCCATGGGGAGGGTGCGGCACCCGCCCCCGATGGTGTCCTCGGCCTCGAGTACCACGACCCGCCGGCCCGCGCGGGCGCACAGGAGTGCGGCGGCGAGGCCGTTCGGACCCGACCCCACCACCACCACGTCAGCGCGCACCGGTGCGGAGGAGCTCACTCGAAGACCGCCAGGCCGTAGGTCCGGCGCAGGTCCTCCAGCAGTCTCTCCTGGGTCACGGCCTGCTCGGCCAGACCCAGCAGGATGCCTCGGGTGCCGGGCCCGCCCACCTCGTCGTCGTCGCCCTGTGAAGGCTGGTCGGCGATCCATGAGTCCGAGAGCAGCTCCCACATGGAGCGCTTGGCCACCACGAGGGTGCGCAGCGCTTCCAGAACCGCGAGCCGCGTGAGGGGATCGCTCAGGACCGGCCCCACGGGCAGCACGGAGAAGGTGAGTCCGGTCGACAGTCGCAGTAGTCCCCGGCCCGGGGTCCCGATGGGGGTCAGCCGGGACAGCAGCTCGGCCGCGGTGTCGATCTCCTGCTCGAACTGGGCCCGCAGGGGCTCCAGGCGGTTCTTGTCGCGCTCGTCGACGGCGCGGATGCAGTGGTCGAGGAGGCTGCGACCCACCGCCGCGCCGTAGAGGTGTGCCCGGAGGTAGGAGGCGACCGCCGTCGACCCGCGCGCGGGCGCGAGGACGGGCATCCAGGGGCTGGGCAGGCGGACCGGGAGTCCGGTCGACCGGGGCGGGCGCAACATAGGTGATCCGTTCGTCGGGCATCGGTCGGGTGCTGCGGGGACGTCAGCCACGGTAGGCGTCCGTGGCCACCCCGGCCACTGGTCGGGGGCGGTGTGCGGTGGCCTAGACTGTCGATGCCCGAAATGACACCGAGGAGATCCCACTGTGACAGCATCCGGACGTCCCGTCGTCCTCATCGCCGACAAGCTCGCCCAGTCGACCGTCGACGCGCTCGGCGACGCCGTGGAGGTCCGCTGGGTCGACGGCCCGGATCGCCCGAAGCTCCTCGCTGCGGTCAAGGACGCGGACGCGATCCTCGTCCGCTCGGCCACGACGGTCGACGCCGAGGTACTCGCCGCCGCCCCCAAGCTCAAGATCATCGGCCGCGCGGGCGTCGGCCTCGACAACGTGGAGATCCCCGCCGCCACCGAACGCGGCGTCATGGTGGTCAACGCGCCCACCTCCAACATCCACTCCGCCGCCGAGCACGCGGTCGCGCTGCTCATGTCCGCGTGCCGCCAGATTCCCGCCGCTGATCGCACGCTTCGCGAGCACACCTGGAAGCGGAGCTCCTTCGACGGCGTCGAGTTGCTCGGCAAGACCGTCGGCGTGGTGGGCCTGGGTCGGATCGGCCAGCTCGTGGCACAGCGTCTGGCGGCGTTCGAGACGAACCTCATCGCCTACGACCCCTACCTGCCCGCCGCACGAGCGGCACAGCTCGGCATCGAGCTCGTGGACATCGACGAGTTGGTCTCCCGCGCGGACATCATCACGATGCACCTGCCCAAGACCAAGGAGACGGCCGGCCTGTTCGACGCCGAGCGGTTGGCCCGCGCCAAGGACGGCGTCGTGATCGTCAACGCCGCCCGCGGCGGACTGATCGTCGAGGACGCGCTCGTCGAGGCCCTGAAGTCAGGCAAGGTGCGGTCCGCCGCCCTGGACGTGTTCGACACCGAGCCCTGCACCGACTCGCCGCTGTTCGACCTCGAGAACACGGTCGTCACCCCGCACCTGGGCGCCTCCACCAGCGAGGCACAGGACCGGGCCGGCACCGACGTCGCCCGCAGCGTGCTGCTCGCCCTGCGCGGGGAGTTCGTTCCCGACGCCGTCAACGTCACCGGTGGCCCCGTCGGCGACGAGGTCGCGCCCTGGCTCGACCTCGTCCGGAAGCTCGGCCTCATCGCCGGCCACCTGTGCCCGGGCGTGCCCACCACCGTGAACGTCGAGGTCGCCGGCGAGCTCGCCGCCGAGCAGGTCGACGTGCTCGGACTGGCCGCCCTCCGCGGGATGTTCTCCGCCATCACCGACGAGCCCGCCACCTTCGTCAACGTCGGCCAGATGGCCGAGCAGCGCGGGGTCACGCATTCGGTCGGGACCCGCAGCGAGTCGAAGTCCTACCGGAGCACGGTCACGGTCACCGCGGTGGCCGCGGACGGCGCGTCGGCCGATGTCACCGGCACGCTGGCCGGTCTGGACCAGGTCCAGAAGATCGTCCGGATCAACGAGCGCGGGTTCGACATGCGCGCCGAGGGTCAGAACCTGTTCGTCCACTACTCCGATCGCCCGGGCGTGCTCGGCAAGGTGGGCTCCATCCTCGGCGGGGAGGGCATCGACATCCAGGCCGCCGCGCTCAGCCAGGACGTCACCGGCGAGGGTGCGTCGCTGATCCTGCGGGTCGATCGGGCGGTCGCCGAGCCGACCGTCGACCGGATCGTCTCGGAGCTCGACGCCACGGCCACCCAGATCTCCCTGGTCTGAGCGGGGGGCGGACATCATGAGGCTCGCAGTCATCCCCGGCGACGGCATCGGCGTCGAGGTCACGGCAGAGGCGCTCAGGGTGCTGGACGCACTCGTCCCCGGTGTCGAGAAGACCGAGTACGACCTCGGGGCGCGGCGGTACCTGCGCAACGGTGAGACGCTGACCGACGCCGACGTGGAGAGTCTGAAGGGTCACGACGCGATCCTTCTCGGGGCGATCGGGGACCCGCGTTCGGTGCCCGCCGGCGTCCTCGAGCGCGGCATGCTGCTCCCGCTGCGGTTTGCGCTCGACCACCACGTCAACCTGCGCCCGTCGCGTCTGTACCCCGGTTCGGGGACCCCGCTCAAGGACCCGGGTGAGATCGACTTCGTCGTGGTCCGCGAGGGCACCGAGGGGCTCTACACCGGCAACGGGGGCGCGATCCGGGTGGGGACCCCGCACGAGATCGGCACCGAGACCTCGGTCAACACCCGGTTCGGGGTCGAGCGCGTGGTCCGCGACGCCTTCGGCAGGGCGCGGACGCGCCGTGGCAAGCTCACCCTGGTCCACAAGACCAACGTGCTGGTGAACGCGGGCGGCCTGTGGCAGCGCACCGTGGACGAGGTGGCGCCGGAGTTCCCGGACGTCGCGGTGGACTACTGCCACATCGACGCCGCGACGATCTACATGGTCACCGAGCCCTCGCGCTTCGACGTGATCGTCACCGACAACCTCTTCGGCGACATCATCACCGACCTCGCCGCCGCCGTCACCGGAGGGATCGGGACCGCGGCGTCGGGGAACATCGACGCCTCCGGCACCAACCCGTCCATGTTCGAGCCGGTGCACGGCTCCGCCCCGGACATCGCCGGACAGGGCAAGGCCGACCCCACCGCGGCCATCCTGTCGGTGGCGCTGATGTTGAGGCATCTGGGCAAGGTCGCCGAGGCCGAGCGCGTGGAGTCCGCGGTCGAGGCGGACCTGGGGTCGCGTGGAGACCGTCCCGTCGCGACCTCCGAGGTCGGCGACCGGATCGTGTCGACGGTCAGCGCCTAGGACAGAGCACCGACACCGCGGCCCGCGGGTGTGAATCGCATGAAGCGGGTCACACCGCGGGCCGTCGGCGTCCAGAGTGGACCCATGGATGTCGAACTCGCCGAGGTGAGGGATTTCCTCGCCCGCTGCGCCCCCTTCGACGAGCTGACCGGTGATCAGCTCGACCGGATCCCCGCGCGGCTCTCGCAGCGGTACCACCGCCGGGGAACGGTGATCCTCGATGCCGGTGCCCGGAACGACACCCTGCACATCATCCGGTCGGGCGCCGTGGAGGTGTGCGACCCGGACGGCGTACTGCTCGACGCCCGGGGCGAGGGGGACTGCTTCGGCTACTCGTCCCTGTCCCACAGCGGACCGTCGCGCTACCGGATGGTGGCGGTGGCCGACACCCTGCTGCTCGAGATGCCAGGTGGGGTACTGGACGACCTGGCCGCCGAGCACCCTCAGCTGCGCCGGTTCTTCGGCGAACGCAGCGACCGGCTCCGGCAGGACCTCGCCTCGGCACGGCTCGAGGCGGCGGGCGGGGACGCGCTGGGCACGCCGGTCGGGGAGTTGCTCGCCCGGGACGCGGTGACCACCGGTCCCGACACCACGATCCGCGATGCCGCGAGTCTGATGACCGATCGCCGCGTGTCCGCGCTGCTCGTGGTGGAATCGGGCCGTGTGGTGGGGATATTCACCGACCGGGACCTGCGCTCGAAG
>NZ_JAALDX010000404.1:4904-7967 GCF_014145095.1 Dietzia sp. SLG310A2-38A2
ACCTCCCGGTCTGCGAGGACGGCATACCGGTGGGGATGGTGACGAGCGGAGATCTGCTCCGACTGGCCCAGACCGACCCCGTGTACCTGGCGGCCCGCATCGCCCGGGCGCCCGACCCCGAGGGCGTCGCGCGCCTGGCGGCCAGGTTGCCCGCCCTGGTCGGGGAATTCGTCCGCCGTGGCACCGCCCCCCAGGACATCGGTCGGGTCGTCACGGCGACCGCGGACGCCGCGACGCGTCGGTTGATCTCTCTCGCGGAGAGCGAACTCGGACCGCCGCCGGTGCCGTACTGCTGGGTCGGCCTCGGTTCCCAGGCCAGAGGAGAGCTCGGCGTGGCGAGCGACCAGGACAACGCGCTCATCCTCGACGACGCGGCGGAGGCGTCGCCGGGCGCGGACCGGTACTTCGCCGCGCTGGCGCAGCAGGTGTGCGCCGGTCTCGACCGGGCCGGCTTCCCGTTGTGTCCGGGCGATGTCATGGCCTCCAACCCGGCGTGGCGTCGCACGTGCAGGTCCTGGGAGCGCCAGGTGGGGGACTGGGTACGGGCGCCCGGCGCGGACGCCGTCCTGCACTCGCAGGTCTTCCTGGACATCCGACCGGTCCACGGGGACGCCTCGCTGTTCATGCGGGTCCGTGACGAGATGCTCGCGCGCGCCGAGGGCAGCCGACGGTTCCAGGCCCACCTGGCACGGATAGCCTGCGAGTGGCACCCGCCGCTGGGGTTCTTCCGCGGACTGGTGGTGGCACGACGGGGCGAGTACCGCAACACCCTCGACCTCAAGGCCGGCGGGATCGCGCCCGTGGTGCAGATCGCACGCGTGCACGCCCTCTCGGCGGGGCTGGACGAGGTGTCCACCCTCGGTCGGCTCGACGCCGCGGCCGGGGCCGGTGTGATCGCGCGTGCTGATGCGGAGGACCTCGGCGAGGCCTTCCGGTTCCTGCGCGGTCTGACCTATCGGCATCACGCACGTCAGATCGCGGACGATGACCCGCAGGACAACCACATCGACCCGGGAACGCTGAGTTCCGCCGACCGTCACCGTCTCCGCTCCGCGTTCCGGATCATCGCCGGGGTGCAGGGTTCGCTGGCCCTGACGTACCGGGTCGGGCAGATGTGATGCGCGAGTGGTTCACCGGGGCGGGTCGCCGACGACGCACTGCACGGCGGCTTCCCGAGGGGCCGCTGCGGCGCTACCTCGAGACCCCGCCCCCGGGGCCGTCGACTCCACTGGCGGAGCTGCCACTGCTGGCAATGGACGTGGAGACCACGGGCCTCGACCCCCGGCGCGACCGGGTTCTGTCCGTGGGGCTGGTTCCGGTGGACGGCGACCGGATCGTCCTCGGCGGCGCGCAGTCCATGCTCCTGCGGGCCGACGGCGCCGACGAGGTCGAAGGGGTGGGCCAGAGTGCCACGGTGCACGGGATCACCGACGACACGGTGGCGACCGGGGTGGGCGTGGACGACTTCCTGGATCGAGTCTTCGCAGCGTTGACCGGTCGGGTGCTCGTCGCTCACTACAGTCGTATAGAGACCGACTTCCTCGGCGCGCTATGCCTCTCCGGTCACGATGTACGACCCCCGTTCGTACCGGTCGACACCCTGGAACTCCATCGCCGGGTGCTCGGCGGGGGAGTCGACATGGGTTTCGCCCCGGAGTCCTCTCCGGACGAGCTCCGGCTGTGGAATGCCAGGGAGCGGTACGGGCTACCCCGCTACCGGGCGCACGACGCGCTGATCGACGCCCTCGCCTGTGCGGAGTTGTACCTGGCCCAGGCGGCGGAGTTGCACGACCGCGGGGTCACGACGCTCCGGGATCTGCGAACGGCATAGGATCGCGGGTATGCGTCTCGCCCGTATCGCCCATCCGCAGGGATTCGCCTTCGTCGAGGTCCGCGGGGACGTCACCGATCCCTCGGCCCTCACCTGCGCGGAGATCTCGGAACACCCCTTCGGCACGCCCGAGTTCACCGGTCGTGAATGGCCGTTGGCCGACGTCCGTCTGCTCGCCCCGATCCTCGCCTCCAAGGTGGTCTGCGTCGGCAAGAACTACGCGGAGCACGCGGAGGAGATGGGGTCTGAGGCGCCCGCCGAGCCGCTGATCTTTCTTAAGCCCAACACCTCGGTGGTCGGCCCCGAGGCCGCGATCGCGTACCCGCCCAGTTCCGAGCGTGTGGACCACGAGGGCGAGCTCGCCGTGGTGATCGGCCAACCCTGTCGCGACGTCGCGGCCGCCCGGGCCCACGAGGTGATCCTGGGATACACCTGCGCCAACGACGTGACGGCTCGCGACCAGCAACTCGCGGACGGCCAGTGGACCCGCGGGAAGGGGTACGACACCTTCTGCCCTCTGGGCCCGTGGATCGTCACCGACCTCGACCCCAACGGCCTCGACGTCCGCACCACCCTGCACCACGCGGACGGGTCGTCGGAGGTGCGTCAGGACGGGAACACCTCCCAGTTCATGCACACCGTGGGGGAGATCATCGAGTACGTGAGCAGGGTCATGACACTGCTCCCGGGCGACGTCGTGTTGACGGGAACCCCGGCCGGTGTCGGCCCGATGCTCCCCGGTGACCGGGTCACCGTGGAGATCGAGGGCATCGGAGCGCTGACCAACCCCGTCGTCGACAGGTAGGTCGACTCCCGGCCCGCCGGGCGGTCGATACCCGGTCGGGGAAATCCGGTCACACGGCGCCCAGCGCGGTGAGGACAGTGCGGAGTTTGGCCGCGGTCTCGGCCACCTCGTCGTCGGGGTCGGAATCGGCGACGAGCCCCCCGCCCGCCCAGGCGAGCGCACCGGAGCGGTCCGCCTCGATCTCGGCGCAGCGGATGGTCACCATCCAGTCGCCGTCGCCGCCCGCATCCGCCCACCCCACCGCTCCCGAGTAGAAGCCCCGCTCGCCCTCGATCCCCGCGATCACCCGTCGCGCCTCGTCGGTGGGGGTTCCGCAGACGGCGGGCGTGGGGTGGACGGCCAACGCGAGGTCCAGCGCGGTCGTCCGTGGGTCGGCGATCCGTCCGCGGATCCGGGTGCCCAGGTGCCACATCTCGCGGGTGGAGGT
>NZ_JAALDX010000405.1:0-2949 GCF_014145095.1 Dietzia sp. SLG310A2-38A2
GTCCGGTCGGACACCGCCGGGGGAGGGGGTCCGGTGGTGGGACGGGGACACGGGACTGGGGTCACGGGGGTCGGGGAACGTACACTCGAACAGCACCGCCGGGGTCCGTCCGGGCGGACCGCCCCGAAACATGAGGGAGCACCACCAGGTGGAGAGCACGTCGTCACGTCCGGCCCCGTCCGGATCACTCCGCCGCACCAGTGGCCGCGCCGCCGTCGGTCTGGGTCTGCCCGACCCGTCCGTTCCCGGCCCGACCGGCCTGCCGATCGACACCGAGCGCATCGGTCCGGTCGAGGAGTGCGGCGTCTTCGGTGTCTGGGCTCCGGGCGAGGACGTCGCCAAGCTCACCTACTACGGCCTGTACGCGCTGCAGCACCGTGGCCAGGAGGCCGCCGGTATCGCGGTCGCGGACGGTGAGCAGGTCCTGGTCTACAAGGACCTCGGCCTGGTGAGCCAGGTCTTCGACGAGAAGACCCTCGAGTCGATGAGCGGACACGTGGCCATCGGTCACTGCCGGTACTCCACGACCGGCGCCGCGTCCTGGGACAACGCGCAGCCCATGTTCCGACCGACCACCGCCGGCGGGTCCGTGGTGCTGGGCCACAACGGCAACCTGGTCAACACCCAGGAACTCAAGCGGTACGCCACCACTCTGGGGATCCGCGGGTACACCGAGGGCAGCACCCACTCGGACTCGGACATCGTCTCCACGCTCCTCGCCCACGAGGCGGGGGAGGGCGGTCTCGAGGAGGCGGCGGCCCGGCTGCTGCCTCGCCTTCGCGGTGCGTACTGCCTCACCTTCTCCGACGAGAACACGCTGTACGCCGCGCGCGACCCGCACGGCGTCCGCCCGCTCGCGCTCGGTCGTCTCGAACGCGGTTGGGTGGTCTCCTCCGAGACGTCGGCGCTCGACATCGTCGGCGCGTCGTTCGTCCGCGACATCGAGCCCGGTGAGCTCATCGCGATCGACGCCGACGGCGTCCGGTCCCGCAAGCTCGCCGAGCCGACCCCCAAGACCTGTGTCTTCGAGTACGTCTACCTGGCGCGCCCCGATTCGGTGATCAACCGGCGCTCGGTCAACTCGACCCGCGTGGAGATCGGCCGCAAACTGGCGCTGGAACACCCCGCCGACGGAGACCTGGTGATCCCCGTTCCGGAGTCGGGGACCCCGGCGGCCGTCGGTTACGCCCAGGGTTCGGGCATCCCGTTCGCCCAGGGCCTGACCAAGAACGCCTACGTCGGCCGGACGTTCATCCAGCCCAGCCAGACGATCCGTCAGCTCGGCATCCGGCTCAAGCTCAACCCGCTGCGCGAGGTCATCCAGGGAAAAAAGTTGGTGGTGGTGGACGACTCGATCGTCCGCGGCAACACCCAACGGGCCCTGATCCGGATGTTGCGGGAGGCGGGCGCCCTCGAGGTGCACGTCCGCATCGCCTCCCCGCCGGTCCGCTGGCCGTGCTTCTACGGCATCGACTTCGCCAGCCCCGCCGAACTGATCGCCAACGGGGTCGACGCCACCGACGGGATGCTCGAGGGCGTACGCAGGGCGATCGGTGCGGACACCCTCGGGTACATCTCGGTGGACGGGATGATCTCGGCCACCAATCAGCCGCGGGACGAGTTGTGCGCAGCGTGCTTCGACGGCCACTACCCGATCCCGCTCCCGGACGACTCACCCATGAGCGCGGCCGTACTGGCGCTGGCCGCCCAGGTCGACGGTGAGACACCCGACCGGCACCTGGTCCTGCACGACAACGCGGACGCCGTCCGCCGACCCTGACCGGGCGCCCGACCACGGGCGCCGATGAGGAGAACCGAAGATGACCGAGAACCTCCACCCCGCGAGCGGCGCCTCGTACGCCGCCGCCGGTGTCGACATCGACGCAGGCGAGCGCGCCGTCGAGCTCTTCGCGCCCCACGCCAAGCGTGCGACCCGGCCGGAGGTGATGGGCGGCCTCGGGGGCTTCGCCGGGCTGTTCTCCCTGAGGAACTCCTACCGTCAGCCGCTGCTGGCCTCGTCGACGGACGGCGTCGGGACCAAGATCGCAGTGGCACAGGCCATGGACGTCCACAACACGGTGGGCATCGACCTCGTGGCCATGGTGGTGGACGACCTCGTGGTGTGCGGGGCCGAGCCGCTGTTCCTCCAGGATTACATCGCGATCGGCAAGGTCGTGCCGGAGCACGTGGCCGACATCGTCGAGGGGATCGCCGAGGGCTGCGTCCGGGCCGGATGCGCCCTGCTGGGCGGTGAGACCGCCGAGCACCCCGGACTCATGGCCCCCGGCGAGTACGACATCTCGGGCACCGGGGTCGGGATCGTCGAGGCCGACGAGGTCCTCAAGGCGGAGAACGTCCGCCCCGGCGACGTGATCGTGGGGATGGCGTCCTCGGGACTGCATTCCAACGGTTACTCGCTGGCCCGGCACGTGCTGCTGGAACTCGCCCGCCTCCCGCTGGAGGGGCACGTGGAGGAGTTCGGTCGGACCCTGGGCGAGGAACTCCTCGAGCCCACCCGCATCTACGCCCTGGACTGTCTGAGCCTGATCGCCGAGACCGACGTCCGGGTCTTCAGCCATGTCACCGGTGGGGGCCTGGCGGAGAACCTCGCCCGGGTCATGCCGCGCGGACTGGTCGCACGTCTCGACCGGGGTCGGTGGCCCGTGCCCGCCGTGTTCGGCACGATCGCCCACCACGGCCGTGTCGAGCAGGCCGAGATGGAGCGGACGTTCAACATGGGGGTCGGGATGATCGCCGTCCTCCCGGCCGAGGACGTGGACCGCGCCCAGGCGGTGCTCACGGCCCGGCACGTGGACAACTGGGTGATCGGTCACGTGGACAAGGCCGGAGAGGTCGCCGCGGACGCGCCACGCGTGGTCCTCGAGGGGTCACACGCCCGCTTCTAGTCGGACGGCGCAGCGCGCCACACGGACATGGGCCGGGCATCCC
>NZ_JAALDX010000405.1:3027-4686 GCF_014145095.1 Dietzia sp. SLG310A2-38A2
GTCGGGGAGTGCGGTCAGAACCTGCTGTCGCCGTCGGACCACGACCCGTAGGGGTCGTCATCCTCGTCAGTACCGGGCCGATCGGTGCTGACTCGCGTGGTGGGCGCGCCACCACCGGCCAACTCCGCCTGGAGACGTTCTAGGTCCGTCTGCGGAGTGTTGTACTTGAGTTCGCGAGCGACCTTGGTCTGCTTCGCCTTCGCGCGGCCTCGGCCCATTGACCTGACCCCCTCGGAAACGGTGCTGGGCCACCTCGGGGGTGCCCATCAATGTGAGTATCTGCCTGTCCACAGGATAGCGTGCCCGGCGCGGAATGTCCGCCCGGGTGTCGTGGAGGCCACCTCCGGCTCCTACGCCTGGCCACGCAGCCTGCGGATCGCCTCACGTCCGGCCTGCGGGCCGGAGTCGTGCGGGAGGGAGTCGGGATCGATGGCTGCGGAGACCCCATCCACCTCGAGAACGGTGTCGGACGGCACCGACCGCTTGAGCAGGGCGAGCGCCACCGGGCCGTACTCGTGGTGTTGGACGACGGTCCCCACGCGACCGACGGTGCGCCCACCTGCCAGGACCTCCGCGCCGGGGGAGAGCGACTGGTCGCCGCCGGAGCCGTCCAGGTGCAGCCGTACGAGCACCCGGGGGGACTTGCCGAGGTTGTGGACGCGGGAGACCGTCTCCTGACCCCGGTAGCACCCCTTGTCCAGGTGAACTGCTCCGCGCTGCGCCACCTCGCCGATCCACGTGGGGATCTCGTGGGGGATGGTCTTCTCGTCGGTGTCCACGCCGAGCCGGGCCCGTAGCGGGTCCGTCTCGACCGCGCGGAGGGCCTCGAACGCCCACGAGCCCGCGGGTCGGGCGCCGGATCGGACCGCCGCGTCGAACCAGGCGGGCAGCCCGGCGCGGGGGACGAGGAGGTCGACGGAGCCCGCCAAGGGCCACGGCATCCGTCGCGCGATCCCGCCCCCCGGGAGCGGGACGCTCGCGTAGTCGCCGACGGGAAGCTCCACCGTGGTCCCGTCCGGAGCGGTGAGGGCACCGGGGAGTCCGGTGCCGGCGAGGGTGACGACGACGAGGTCGGCGGCCTCCGGGGTGGCATCGGCCCAGAAGACCATCCGGGTCAGGAACGTGAGCAGGGCCGCGCCCCGGCCGGGCTCGGTGTCCATGACGAGCGTCCCGTCGACGTCGGACAGCACCACGTGGTGCTCCACCCGGCCGTTGGCGTCCAGGATCAGCGTCTCGCCCCCCGAGCGGTCCGCGAGTTCGGCCACGTGCTGGGAGACGAAGCCCTCGAGCCAGCTCAGCCGCTCGCCCCCGCCGATGGTCAGCACGTCACGGTGGGAGCGGTCGACGACCACCACGGAGGTGGTGGCCACGCGTTGCTCACCGAAGGGGTCGCCGTAGTGGAACGGGACCCCGGCGTCGGGGCCCGGACCCGTCGTGTCCACGGCGCCGGGTCGGGTCAGGATCGGGCTGTGGTAGCCATGGTCGGTCCGGTCGGGCACAGCTGGGACGGTCACGATCGCGATCCTACGTGCGTCGTCGTAGTGTTGCCGCCATGGGCACTGCAGTGGGCGACGGAGTGGGCCGGGCGACGGACCGGGCGGCGGACGCGCGCGTGGTCGTCCTGGTCGCCGGCGGGCCTGAGGGCCCACGTCCCCGGGT
>NZ_JAALDX010000406.1 GCF_014145095.1 Dietzia sp. SLG310A2-38A2
CGGGACAGCACGTATGGTCCGAGCGAGTCCGAGACCACCCGGCTCCCCGCCGCCCCCGCCGAGCCCGAGACCACGGTCGAGGATCCCGACAGCCCGGGTGACCGGGACGCCTCGCCGTCCGACCGGTCGACCCGCGCGTGGTCGGCGGTGGACGGTGACGGGCGTCGTAGCGGGTCGCGGCGACGCGAGGACAAGGAACCCGGGTGGCGTGCCCCGTGGGAACGTGACGACTGACCCCCCGGTCGGTGTCGTGCGAGAAGAGGACTGATGACAACCCCTGACCACATTCCCGCGGCCGACGCCCGGTCGATGTCCACCGACCGCGTGTTCGACGCCGAACGCGCCGAGGCGGCGGTCCGGGAACTCCTGATCGCCGTGGGCGAGGACCCGGAGCGCGAGGGTCTCCTGGACACCCCGGCGCGCGTCGCCCGCGCCTACCGGGAGGTGTTCGCGGGGCTGTACACCGACCCCGCGGACGTGTTGTCCAAGACCTTCGACGAGGATCACCGCGAACTGGTCCTGGTGCGTGACATCCCCATCTACTCGACCTGCGAACACCACCTGGTGCCGTTCCACGGGGTGGCCCACATCGGGTACATCCCGGGGCGATCCGGTGCCGTGACCGGGCTGAGCAAGCTCGCCCGACTCGTGGACCTCTACGCCAAACGACCGCAGGTCCAGGAACGCCTGACGGGCCAGGTCGCCGACGCCTTGGTGGACAGGCTCCAGCCCACCGGCGTCCTCGTGGTGATCGAGTGCGAACACCTCTGCATGAGCATGCGGGGGATCCGCAAGGCCGGTTCCGTCACCACCACCTCCGCGGTCCGGGGCAGTATGCGGTCCAACGCCTCCACCAGGGCGGAGGCCCTCGGCCTCCTGCGGGGGACGTGAGCCACCCGGCCGCCCCGCCGCGCCCGTCCGTACTGCCGCGCCCGGGCCGCTGCGCGGTGATGGGCATCGTCAACGTCACGGAGGACTCCTTCTCCGACGGTGGGCGGCACCTCGCCCCCGAGGCGGCCCTCGCCCATGCGCGCCGTCTGGTCTCCGAGGGCGCCGACCTCCTCGACGTCGGCGGGGAATCCACGAGACCGGGTGCGATCCGCGTCGACCGGACCGACGAGGCGGGCCGGGTGATCCCGCTGGTCCGCGCGCTCGTGGAGGACGAGGTCACGGTCTCGGTCGACACCATGCGCGCCTCGGTCGCCGCCGAGGCCCTCGACTCGGGAGCGGCGCTGATCAACGACGTCTCCGGAGGCCTCGCCGATCCCGCCATGCTGGAGGTCGTCGCCGACCACGGTTGCCCCGTGGTCCTCATGCACTGGGTGTCGCCCGACCAGTACCGGGCGGGCGCCGGCGGGCGTGCCGACTACGGCGGGGACGTGGTGACCTCGGTCCGTGACCACCTCGCCCGCCGTGCCGACGCGGCGGT
>NZ_JAALDX010000407.1:0-2697 GCF_014145095.1 Dietzia sp. SLG310A2-38A2
GGTCGCGGCGGCGGGCGGTTCGACCCCGGCCGAGGCCTCGTACTCGCGGACGATCCGCTCGGCCTCGTCGGCCCGACCCTTCGATTCCAGGAACCGCACCGACTCGGGCAGCCCGAACCGGATCACCAGCGCGTAGGCGGCGGGGACCAGGCCCACGGCCAGCGCCCAGCGCCATCCGTCATCGCCGGTCGGGACCACGAAGTACCCGATGAGCGCCGCCATGATCCAGCCGACGGCCCAGAACCCCTCGAGGATCACCACGACCCTGCCGCGGATCCGGCGGGGCGCGAACTCGCTGACCAGCGTGGACGCGACAGGCAGCTCGGCGCCCAGTCCGAGGCCCACGATGAAGCGCAGGACGATGAGCATGACGATCCCGGTCGACAGGGCCGCCGCGCCCGTGGCCAGTCCGTAGACCAGCAGGGTCGCGGCGAAGACCTGGCGACGGCCGATCCTGTCGGCCAGCAGTCCGCCCAGCGCGGCGCCGATCGCCATGCCGACGAACCCGATGGACCCGATCCAGGACAGCTCGGTGGGGGTGAGCGCCCAGTGCACGGCCAGCGCGGCCATGACGAAGGAGATGAGGCCGACGTCCATGGCGTCCAGCGCCCAGCCGACCCCGGATCCGAGCAACAGCCTGCGGTGCTTCCGGGTGAACGGCAGGCCGTCGAGGCGCTCCGTGCGTGTGGTCATGCGCGTCAACGCTACTCCCACGCCGGCGGGTGTCTCATGCGCGCGGGGACCGGCCGACACCGCGAGGCGAGGCCCTCCCGCCGGGTCCCCACGTCGCCCTCCGGCGCCACAAGGCGCCCCCTCCGGCGAGTGGTCGCACACGGCACCTGAGCGGGAACGCCACCTCGGGAAACGTGAGCGGGTGTGACCACGCGACGACACGGGCACACCGGGGCACCGCGGCCTTGGGGCGCAGGAGAATTCACGACGAGGTCTGGACTTGGACCAGTGTCCGGGTAGCCTGGTGAAGTATGTGTTTTGCATCACGAACTGGGGAGTGCCTCGTGAACACCACTGATCACGCCAGCCCGGGTGGCGCCGACTTCGACATCGTGATCCGCGGCGGGACCGTATACGACGGAACCGGTGCGCCGGGCGTCCGGTCCGACGTCGGGATCCGGTCCGGCGTCGTCGCAGCGGTGAGCCCCACCCCGCTCCCGGTCTCACCGGGCACACGCGTCATCGAGGCCGACGGCAGATGGGTGATGCCCGGGTTCGTGGACACCCACACCCACTACGACGTCGAACTGCTGGTCTCCCCCGGACTGGGCGAGTCGGTCCGCCACGGGGTGACCACCGTGCTCGTGGGCAACTGCTCCCTGTCCGGGGTCTACTCGGACACTGTCGACGTGGCCGACCTGTTCAGTCGCGTCGAGGCTCTGCCCCGGGACGCCGTCCTCGAGGCACTCGAGCGCGCGAAGTCCTGGTCCGATCCGGCGGCGTGGCGGCGCGCGGTCGAGGCCCTGCCGCTGGGGCCCAACGTCGCGAGCTTTCTCGGCCACTCGGACGTCCGCGCCTCCGTGATGGGCCTGGGCCGCGCGACCGACCCGGAGCACTCCCCCGGGCGGCAGGAGTTGCGCGAGATCGAACGGCGGGTCGACGAGGCCCTCGACCAGGGGTTTCTCGGCGTCTCCACCATGACCAACCCGTGGGACAAGATGGACGGCGACCGCTACCGCTCGCGGACCCTGCCCTCCACCCACGCCTCGTGGAGGGAGTTCCGGCGCATCAGCCGGATTCTCCGCCGGCGCGACCGGGTCCTGCAGGGCGTGCCGAATCTCAACACCAAGGTCGACGTGGCCTTCTACGTGGCCACCAGCACCGGGCTCTTCCGCAAGCCGCTGCGGGTCTCACTCCTCGCCGCCGCGGACACCCTGGCCGAGCCGTGGGTCAACCGCATCTTCCGGCCACTGGCATGGGCGGCCAACACGGTCGGACGCGGCAGGTTCGTGTGGCAGCACCTGCCCACCACGTTCAAGGTGTGGGCCGACGGGATCGACCTGGTGGTCTTCGAGGAGTTCGGCTCCGGGCGCGAGGCCCTGCACCTCAAGGACGAGATGGCCCGCACCGACCTGCTCGAGAAGGAGGGCTACCGGCGTTGGTTCCGCCGCGACTTCGAGAAGCGGTTCAGCCCACGGGTGTGGCACCGCGATTTCGACGACGCCCTGATCGTGGCCTGCCCCGACGAGTCGCTGGTCGGCAGGACCGTCGGCGACGTCGCCCGCGCCCGGTCGCTGCACCCCGCGGACTGCTTCCTCGACCTGGTCGTCGAGCACGGCGCCGACCTGCGGTGGACCACCACCATCGCCAACGCGCGCGAGAAGGTCGCGAACCGGCTCGCGCGGACACCGGGCATCACCATCGGCTTCTCGGATGCCGGCGCGCACCTGCGGAACATGGCGTTCTACAACTTCGGGATCCGCCTGCTCGAGCGCGTCCACCAGGCCCAGCTGGGCGGCAAGCCGTTCCTCACCACCGAGGAGGCCGTGTTCAAACTCACCGGCGAGCTCGCCGACTTCTACCGGCTCGACGCCGGGCGGATCGAACCCGGGAGTCGGGCCGACGTGGTGGTGATCGACCCGGCCGGCCTCGACGGCGAGTCGCTGGGGTACCACGAGGAGGCGATGCCGGAGCTCGGCGGCATCCACCGCATGGTCAACCGCAACGACCGGGCGGTGGCCGCCA
>NZ_JAALDX010000407.1:2762-9841 GCF_014145095.1 Dietzia sp. SLG310A2-38A2
CCACGTGGTGTGGGAGGGCGGGGAGTTCGCCGAGGGCTTCGGCTCCGGGTTCGCGGCGGGCCGGTTCCTGCCCGCGGGCGAGGCCGTGGGGCCGCGGCCGACTGCGGCCCCACGGCCGGCCCGTCACTCGGTGGGCAATCCGGCGTCCTCCCAGGCGGAGTAGCTGCCCTTGAGCTCGGTGACGTCGTAGCCGACGCTTCGCAGTGAGCTTGCGACGACCGAGCTGCGGGTGCCCGACTGGCAGTAGGTGACGATCTTCCCCGAGTCGGGGAGTTCGTCGCGTGCCCACATCACCTGGCCGCCGTGCAGCTGGGTGGCGCCGGGGACGTGGCCCTCGTCGTACTCGGATGTGGCGCGGACGTCGAGGACTATCGCGTGCTGGTGGGACTCCAGGTCCTTGGGGTCCACGGTCTCGGGGCGGAACGTGGGCAGTCCCTCGGTGGAGGTGACGTACCCGCGCGTGGTGTCCACGCCGACGCGGATGACGTGCCGCCGCAGCTCGTCGGCCGCCTCCCCGTCCTCGACGAGGAAGACGAGGCCGCGGGTGTCGGACTCCGGGTCGATCGCCCAGCCGGCGTAGGTGCCCGCCTGGCCGGCGGGGAGGTTGATGGAGCGCTCGACGGTGCCGTCGTGGACGTCGTCGGCGGGGCGGGGGTCGACGACGACGAGCTCACCGGACTCGATGCCGGAGGCCACCTCCTCCGTGGGCAGCTCGGTCAGTTCCGGCAACGGATCGCCGAGCACAGAGGGGCCGTCCCTGTTGAGTCGCTTCATCCGCCCGAAGTAGGCCGGCGCGTCAGGCTGGCCGTCGAGGAGTTCGTTGACGAAGCCCTCCTCGTCGTCGTTCTCCACATACTTCGGCCACCAGGCGAACTTCCGCTCGTATCCCACCGAGCTGGACGGCAGCGCGCCCAGGGACTTGCCGCAGGCCGAGCCCGCGCCGTGGGCCGGGAACACCTGGACGTGGTCCGGCAGGGTGAGGAAGCGCTCGCGCAGGCTGGCGAACAGCTGCTTGGCGCTCTCGAAGCGCGTCTCCTCCCCGTCGGAATCGCTGCCGCCGGCGGTCTCGTCGAGCAGGTCCGGACGGCCCAGGTCGCCGCAGAACACGAAGTCGCCGGTCAGCGCGTAGCCGGGCTCGTCGGCGAACGCGCCGTCGGTGATGAGGAACATCAGGTGCTCGGGCGTGTGGCCGGGGGTGTGCACGGCCTTGAGACGGACGTTGCCGAGCTCGATGGTGTCGCCGTCGCGGAGCCGCTCGCCTTCGATGCCGTAGCGCCAGTCCTCGCCGCCCTCGTCGGAGAGGTACGTGGTGGCGCCGGTCGCGGCGGCCAGTTCGCGGGTGCCGGACAGGTAGTCGGCGTGGATGTGGGTCTCGGTGACCTTGACGATGGTCATGCCGTGCTGGTCGGCCATCTCGAAGTAGGGCCGGAGGTCACGGCTGGGGTCCACGACGATCGCCTCGCTGCTGCTCTGGCAGCCGATGAAGTAGCTGGCGTGGGCCAGGTCGTAGTCATAGATGCGTTCGAAGAGCATGGTGTGTGTCCGTTTCCGTTGGGAACAGGTACACCCCCACCGTAAAACCCTCGGGGGTATAGCGCCACCTCTCGACGGCGACGGCGCGCACACTTGACGGGAGCACCCGCCACCGACGAGAGGACCCGCGCCGTGTCCGAATCACACCAGTCCGCATCACACCAGCCCGCATCACCCCCGCACGCCTCCGCGCTGACCGACGACCTGCGCGACCTGCTCGCGCAGCCGAACCCGTGCGTCATGGCGACGCTGCGCAGGGACGGCTCCCCGGTGACCGTGCCCACCTGGTACAGGCTGGTCGGGGACCGCATCCACCTCAACCTCGACGCCGGCCGTGTCCGACTCCAGCACCTGCGGCGCGACCCGCGGGTGGCTCTGTCCGTGCTGGACGCCGACGACTGGTACTCGCACGTGAGCATCCAGGGCCGGATCACCGAGATCGCCGAGGACCCGGACCTGTCCGGCATCGACTCGCTGTCCCGGCACTACACGGACCAGCCGTACCCGGTCCGCGATCGCGCCCGTGTCGACGCCTGGGTGGAGATCGAGCGCGTACACACGTGGGGGTCCGCGGCGCGATCCTGATCCGGCGAGGCCCGCCGCGGCATAACCTCTGGGCACACCGCCAGTACCCCTATCCCTGAGCCCCTCTGCTACCCAGTCCCCATCCCCTCTGTCCCTCAGTCCGGCGCCCCACCTGGGCGCCCCACGCCCCCGGAGCCGCACATGTCCGACCGTTACCCCCTCGCCGAACTCACCGATCTCCCCGACGACCTGCGGGAGCGGATCCTGGCGGAGCAGGAGAAGGCCGGGTTCGTCCCCGAGGTGTTCCTGATGTTCGGGCGCCGCCCGGCAGAGTGGCGGGCGTTCTTCGCCTACCACGACGCGGTGATGGACCGCGAGGGGTCGAACATGTCGAAGGCGGACAAGGAGATGATCATCGTGACCATCTCCGCGCAGAACAACTGCCAGTTCTGCGTGGTGGCTCACGGGGCGATCCTGCGGATCGTCAAAAAGGACCCGTACATCTCCGACCAGCTGGCCGTGAGCCATCACAAGGCAGAGCTCACCGCACGGGAGCGCGCGATCTGCGACTTCGCCACCAAGGTCAACCTGCGGTCCGACGAGCTCGTCGACGCCGACTTCGCCGCCCTGCGCGAACACGGTCTGGACGACGAGGACGCGTGGGACATCGCGACGATCACCGGCCTGTTCGGGCTGAGCAACCGGGTGGCCAACGCCACCGACATGCGGCCGAACCCGGAGTTCTACACGATGGGCCGACTGCCGCGGACGACATAGGGTGCCGCGGGCAAGGTAGCCCCTCGAAATCGAGGGGTTCTACAGCTGCTTGTGCGGGATTCCGTTGATCGTTCCGCCGTCCACCACGAACTCGGTGGCGGTGGCGTAGGACGACTCGTCCGAGGCCAGGAACAGCACGAAGTTGGCCACGTCCTCCACGGTGCCCAGGCGACCGAGGGGGATCGGAATCATGTCGTCGGGGATCCCCTCGGTGATGGGGGTGCGGACGAGGCCCGGGTGCAGTGAGTTGCAGCGGATGCCGTGCGGGGCGAGTTCGAGCGCGACCGACTTGGTGAGCCCCCGGACCGCCCACTTGGCGGCCACGTACCCGTGCGCCCACGGGGTGCCGCGCATCCCCTCGATCGAGGACACGTTGATGATCGAGCCGCGGCCGGCGGCGATCATCGTCTCGGTGACGGCCTGACATCCGTAGAACGTGCCCGTGAGGTTCACGTCCAGGATCTGCTGCCACTTGTCATGCCGGAACCTGTGCAGCTCGGCACCGTTGGCGATCCCCGCGTTGTTGACCAGCACGTCGACCCCGCCCCAGTCGGCGACCGTCTCCTCGACCACGGCCTTCCACTGCTCCGGAGCGGACACGTCGAGGTGGCGGTAGCGGGCGTTCTCCCCCAACTCGGCCGCCACGGCCTCACCCTGCTCGTCCAACACGTCGGTGAGCACGACCCTGGCGCCCTCCTCTACGAGTCGGCGCGCGTCGCCCTCGCCCATCCCTCGTGCGGCGCCCGTGATGATGGCGACCTTGCCCTCGACCCGACCCATGACGACTCCCTCTACTCGTGTACAGCTGTGGTGACGACGCCGATCGACGCGTCAGCGCGTGCCGACGATGCCCGGCGCGCCGGTGAGCGGCAGATCCAGCGTCGTGGTCAACCCCGGAGCGGCGGCCACCACGGCGGGAACGGCGTTGACCACCCTGCCGACCCCGGCGAGGATCGCCGAGTAGTTGTGGTCACCGTCCGCGCTCTGCGCGGCCAGGTCGAGGACGTACGACGGCTCGCCGATCACCTCGACGCGGTACGAGTGGCCCTCCTGGACCGCGTACGGCCAGTCCGGCCGCAGATCGTCCCGGGTGCGGGTGACGTGTTCGACCACGATGACGGGCTCGCCCGCCACCATGCCGGTGATCTGGAAGCGGAACCCCGCCTGGGTGCCCTCGGCGATGGTGCAGGCCGCGACCTCGTAGGTCTCCGGCGCGGGTTCGCGCTCGACGTGTTCGGTGATCTCGTCGACCTCCACGCCCAACCCGGCGGCGAGCAGGTGGATCGACGCACCCCACCCCGCCGTCAACACCCCGGGCAGGAAGAGCAGCGGGGTCTGGTCGAGCGGGGTGCCGAAACCCATGACGTCGACCATCGACTCGGTGGAGTCGTAGGTGGCGTAGTCGGAGAACTCGGTGCAGCGGACCTGGCGCACCTCGCGGCAGGTGCCGGTGATCGCGAGCGGCAGGAGGTCGTTGGTGAATCCCGGGTCCACGCCGGTGACGAAGAGGGTGGCCCCGCCCTCCAGTGCCGCGGCCTCGAGCTTGGCGCGCGCGCTGTCGGGGATGCCGGCGGCGGGGTTGATGAGCGGGGTGGGTGCGGTGCCGGCCACGTTGATCCCGGCGGCGAGGTACTCGCGGATGTCGCGCGCGGCCTCCACCGGCCGGGTGTCGCTCATCGCGCAGTAGACCACGCAGTCAGGCGCCGCGGCGATGATGTCGGCCGCGCTCGTGGTGGCGGTGACGCCCGTGGCCACCTCGAGACCGGCGAGCTCACCCGCGTCCTTGCCCGCCTTCTCCACGGAGTGCACCCAGACGCCGACGAGGTCGAATCGCGGGTCCTCGATGAGCTGGCGCAGGGCGATCGCCCCGGCGTTTCCCGTGGCGATCTGTGCGACCCGGATGGCCATGTGTCCCCTCCCGACCTGAGGCGGCACGTCGAGGGTGCGCGCCTGTCCGCGGCGGACGCTACCAGAGCGCACCGCCTGGCCGGGGGCGTATCAGACATGTGACCGGACAGGTGTCCGGTCACATGTCGACGGGTCGTCAGCCGACCACGACCCCGCAGGCGATCCTGCTACCTCCGTCGCCGGCCATCAGCGTGTCCTCGTCAGGCCCCTCCGGTGCATAGCGCTCCGGGATGTGGGCCAGGTTGTCCGGGTCCTCGTGGATCATCACGGCCGAGCCGTCGTCGTCCAGCAGGAGCTCCCGGTCCAGCCGGTCGGTCAGGGTGGTGATGCGTGCGGTCCCGTCGCCGCCGACGTACAGCGGCGGCAGGTCTCCCGCGTGCTCGGGATGGCCGGCCTCGCCGTCCGGCCCGGCCAGGTGTCCGCCGGCCGAGAGGAACGCCCCCCGCTCCTCGGGATCGTTGGGATTGGCGCTGTCCGGCTCACACAGTCCGGTCGTGTGGATGTGCAGCCCGTGGAAGCCGGGCTCCAGCCCGGTGGCCTCGACGGTGACCAGGGTGCCGCCCTCGGCCTCGACGAACTCCACCGTGCCGAGCGGTCCGCCCTCCGGGTCCGTCAGCTCGGCGGTGGCGAAGGCCTGGTCGTCCTGCTCCTCGCCGCCGGTCCCCGCGTCGGCGGTGGTCGCGGTGTCCTGCGGGGTGGTGGTCCCCTCGGCTGCGGGAGACTCCTCCCCGGTCCCGCACGAGGCGGCAAGCAGGGCGGCTGCGGTCAGGGCGACGAACGCACTGCCCCTGCGGGCCCGGCGGAAGGTGGGCACGGTCTGTGCTGGCACAGCCTGGTCGGTAACGGTCTGTCCAGGTCGGTTCTGCGTGGTCATCCGGTGGACCTCCTTGTCGGCGTCGTGAATGTCGGCGTCGTGGCCGTCACCGTACCCAGGCTCAACGCGGATGCAACCGTGCCTCCGCCCGATCCGAGCCGGAGTCCGCGAAGCGGTTCCGATAGGACGTGGGGGTGGTGGAGTAGGCCCGGAGGAAGTTCTGACGAAAGGTCACCGCACTACCGAAACCGCAGTTCTGCGCGATCTCACCGATCGGGTCCGAGGTCCGCTCGAGGAGCACCCGCGCGCGGTCCAGGCGGCGGGACAGTACCCAGCGGGCCGGGGTCGTCCCCGTGACCTTCTGGAACGACCGGATGAAGTTCCGACGGCTCATGCAGGCTCTGTCTGCCAGGTCGTCCACGGAGAGCCGGTGGTCCAAGTGCTCCAGAGCCCACTCGATGGCCTGTCCCACCCGGTCGTCTCCACCGCGGTCCGGAATCGGCTGCTGGATGTACTGCGCCTGATCCCCGTCCCGGTGCGGTGCCACCACGATGTGTCGCGCGAGTACGGCGGCCGCGGCCGAGCCCAACCGCATCCGCACCAGGTGGAGGCAGGCGTCCAGCGACGACGCCGTCCCGGCGGAGGTGAGCACGTCACCGTGATCGATGTAGAGGTCCGCCGACCGCACCTCCACGCCGGGGTACCGGCGGGCGAGTTCGGCCGCCACCCCCCAGTGGGTGACCGCAGTTCGGCTGTCGAGCACGCCGGCCGCCACCACGGGAAACGCCCCGAGGCACAGTCCCGCGACCGCGGAGCCGCGGCGTCGCGCGGCGCGGATCACGTCGAGCAGTCCCGGATCCGGTTCGCGCAGATCGACGGGCCACGACGGGAACACGACGAGATCGGCCTCCGCGGCGATTCCGGGCCCGCTGAGATCGTCGAGGTACACCCCCTCCGCGGTCCGGATCCCGCCCCCGTCCGCACTCCAGGTACGCACCTCCCACCCGCTCGCGAGATCGAGCCTGGTGACCTCACCGAAGACGAGCAGAGGGGCCGCGAGGTGGAACATCGTGATCCCGTCGAACACGTGGACGGCGATCTTCACGCCTGGCCCGGATTCATCGAAAGTATGCGCATATGCCACTCACGGTAGCCTGCCCCGTCGACCGAGACTGGTGTCCGGCGTCGGCACCCGCTCGCGCCGCCCGTCACGACCCCTCGGAGGTTCACCATGACCGACTCCCGCCGCGCCCTCGTCCTGGTCGACATCCAGAACGAGTACTTCACCGGCCCGCTCGAGATCCAGTACCCGCCCCGCGACGTCTCGCTCGCCCGGATCCTGCGCGCGGTCGAGGTCGCGGGCGAGGCGGGCGTCCCCGTCGCGGTGGTCCAGCACGAGCTCCCCGACGGCGCGCCGGTCTTCGCGGGCGGCAGCGCCGGGTGGGAACTCCACCCGGAGCTGGAGGCGGCACTCCCCGCCGACCCGGCCCGGTTCAGCAAGAACTACGCCAGCATCTTCGAC
>NZ_JAALDX010000408.1 GCF_014145095.1 Dietzia sp. SLG310A2-38A2
TCCCGCCAGTACACGCAGCCCGGCCCCTCCGCGACGGCCTCGGTGCCGGCGGTCGCCCCGGCGTCGGCATGCGTGTCGGGGATGGTGGTCGCCCCGGCGTCGGCGTGCGCGTCGGTGCCGGCGGCCGCCCCTCCGACCTCCCGGATCGCCGCACGCATCGCCCCCGTCACCCGGGTCGTCACCACCGGGTCGTCCGAGAACACCACATAGTCGTGGTGCTCGGCCAGCGTGTCGAAGGGGTACGAGGTCACCGCCGTCGCCACCGCCTCGAGGGTGAGGACCTGCACCACCGCCTGGTAGCCGAACCTCTCCGCATACGCGGCCTCGAGTGTCGCGCGCAGCTCGGACGCCGGTCGGGGGTCGGTGACGAGCACGTTGCCGGTGGCCAGCACCGTCGAGACCGCGGTCCCGCCCGCGGCCTCGGTGCACGCGACCAGGTCGCGCATGGCGATCCGCTTGCTCGTGCCGACGTTGATCCCGCGGAGCAGTACGACCTTCCGGTGCTCCCCGGCGCCCGGGTTCGCCGATCCTGAACTCATGTCCCGATCTTCCTCCCGGTGCGCGCCCGCGCGGGTAGCTTTCCCGCCATGGCAGTGTCAGTGCAGTCAGTTGTCAAGATCGAGGCCGGCGTCCCCGAGATCATGGAGGTCCTGGCCGACGTCGACTCCCTCGTGGACTGGTCGAGCGCCCACCGGGCGGTCGAGGTCAGGGAGGCGGACGACGAAGGGTGGCCGATCGTCGTGTGGGAGAGGGTGTCCCAGTACGGCGTCACCGACGAGATGGTCGTGCGCTACGAGTGGTACGACGGCGAGGTGAGCTGGTCCCTGGTCGAGAGCGGTTCCCAGAAGATCCAGAACGCCCGGTACGTGCTCACGGACAACGGCGACGGCACCACCGAGGTCGTCTTCGACCTCGAGGTGGATCTCAAGATCAAGCTGCCCGGGCCGGTGGTCAAGAAGGCGCAGAAGCACATCGCCGACGTGGCCACCACGGGGTTGCGGGACGAGGTCCTGCGGCGGCACGGCTGATCGTCCACCCGCCGCCCTCGCGGGTGAGACCCGGTCGGGGGAACCGGCGGGAGGAGATCAGTCCGTCGGTCAGATCCCGGCGCACCAGGTCGGGCACGGATCTGCGACGCAGTGGTGCGCTCCCGGTGTGGGCGAGGTGCGCGATGCCATCGAGCAGGTCGTCCATGGCCTCCATCGGCGCCCAGGACGGTGTCCATCCGAGGTCGTCGCGGGCCCGGGCGCAGTTCAGCAGGGGCACGCTGAACGCCAGGTCCAGCCATCCGCGGTCCACCGGCTGCAGGCGCGCCCGCCACGACAGCCCGACGAGCGCCCCGAGGACTGGCAGGGGGACGTGGACCGCCCGGGCCCCGAGCACCTCGGCGAGATCGTCCCTGGTCAGGGGGTGGTCGGCCGCGAGGTTAACCGGGCCGGTGGCGCCCTGCTCGATCACTCGCACGACGGCGTCGGCGACGTCGTCGGCATGGACGAGGGGCAGGCACAGGCTCCTGTCGAGCGGCAGCAGCGGGACCCGCGGCACGAGATGCGCCGGCAGATAGGCGGGCAGTCCGTACCGGGTCAGTCCGCTCGCCGCCGCTCGCTGGACGACGAAACCTGGGCGTATCCGGGCGACGGGCACGGCGTCGGCGCCGTGGAGGCTCTCGTGCTCGTCGATGAGCGTCTCCGCCGTGGCCTTGTGTCGGCTGTAGGCGGAGCTCGGCACTCCGGTCCTCGACCAGGTCTCGTCGACGTACTCACCGTGGCGGCCCGGCGCGTAGGTCCCCACCGAGGACATGTGGACCAGGTGGCCCACCCCTGCCGACTGCGCGGCCTCGAGCACCGCGGCGGTCCCGCCGACCCCGACCCTCTCGAGGTAGCCGATGTCGCGGGTGGGCTGGAAACCCCAGGCCAGGTTGACGACGGCGTCCGCCTCGACGAAGTGGCGGCCGAGTTCGCCGGCCGCGTCCGGACCGGCGACGTCCACCGCGTGCCAGTCGACGCCCCGGTAGTCGTCGACGGGATCCGGTGGCCGTCGCACGAGCCCG
>NZ_JAALDX010000409.1 GCF_014145095.1 Dietzia sp. SLG310A2-38A2
GGCCGCGGCCATCGCCCGCAGCCGCACCCCCTCGTCGAGCGGAGCCGTCCGCCACCACGTGGGGCCTGCGTCCCGCTCCCGGGCCACGCGGTGCAGACACCTGGACCCCGAGGCCGGTCCCGCCACCGCACCGTCGAGGTCCCCATTCGATCCGTCCCGGGCACCGTCCATCGACGTCCATCATGACGCACACCGCGTTCGGATACCGGTCCGGTGCTCACCGGCGGACTGTTCGCCTAGGCTGGGACCCTGATGTTCGCGACGAGAGAAGGATCGACGCCCATGGGCAAGCTGACGACCTACCGCGACAAGCGCGCCGAACTCCGCGCCCACGCCTCCGCACTCAAGGCCACCGCCATGACCGAGGCCAAGCTCGCCGCCAAGGAGGCCAGGCACCAGGCCAAGGAGGCGCATCGCGTCGATCTCGCCGAGGCCAAGAAGCGCGCGAAGCTGGAGGGCAAGAACGCGGACCGTAAGGCAAAACGCGAGGCCAGGCGGGCCAAGCGGCAGGACGCGCTCGCCCAGAAGGCGTCCAGACGGGACCGCAAGGCCGAGAAGACCATGTCCAAGCAGGAGCGCGCCACCCTCAAGCGCGAGGCCAAGTTCCTCGCGAAGGACCGCAAGGCGGCCGAGAAGATCGAGGCGGCGGGCCGGAGGCACGAGTACCAGCTCGCCGAGATGGAGCTGAAGAAGCTCGAGGGCACCAAACTCGGCAAGGAGGACGTGCAGCGGTGGCTGAACCTGGCCAAGGTCGCCACCCCGGTCCTGCTGCCGATGGTCTACAAGCTCGTGTCCAACGCGCAGGGTTCCGCCGACAAGTCCGCCGGCGCGGGCGCCGTGGACCTCAAGGCCGCGGGCATCGACGCCACCGGCCCGGGGGCGGCTCTCGGTGCCCGCATCGTCCGGCTGGAACAGACCCTCGACCAGCTCGAGGTCGGGCGTCGCGGCGACCGGCAGGTCGAGGACTTCATCGCCTCCACCCGGACCCGTCTCAAGGACCTGCGTACGGCCGTCGAGACCGCCGAGACCACCCCGACCTCCCAGCGCCGCGAGGTGCACTCCGCCATCTCCGGTGAACTCGACCGGGTCAACAAGGACGTGCTCGCCCGCCTCGGCGTCACCCCG
>NZ_JAALDX010000410.1 GCF_014145095.1 Dietzia sp. SLG310A2-38A2
GTCGCTGATGGCGGCGGCGGTGGGCGCGTCCCTCGCGGTGGCGGGGGGCGTCGCGCAGGCGGTCACCCGCAACCCGCTGGCCGACCCGTACCTGCTGGGGGTGTCGTCCGGGGCCGGCTTCGGCGTCGTGGTCCTGACCGTGCTGGGCGTGGGTGCCGGGATGTGGGGTGTCTTCACCCTCCCGATGGCCGCCTTCCTCGGGGCCCTCCTGCCGCTCGCCGGGGTGATCCTGGTGGCTCGTCGCGCGCACGACACCACGGCGATCGTGCTGGTCGGGGCTGCCCTGACCATGATGTTCGGCGCGCTCAACACCTTCACGCTGTTGGTGTTGGGCGACGACCACCAACTGGGCACCGTCATGCGCTGGCTGGCCGGCGGGTTCGGTGACGCCGCGTGGACGATGCTCCTGGCCCCGGTCTCGATCCTCGTCGTCGCGGGCATCCTCGTGATGCTGTCCAGCCGCCACCTGGACCTCCTCCTGACGGGTGACGACGGAGCCACGGCCATGGGCATGAACGTCCCGCGGTTCCGGCTGCTCATGTTGCTGTTGGTCTCGATGCTCACCGCGGGGGCGGTGGCGGTGTCCGGAACCATCGGCTTCATCGGCCTGCTCATCCCGCATCTCGCCGGATATGTCACCGGGCGCACGTCGGCTCGGCTGCTCCCGACTGCCGCGGTGCTCGGTGCGGTGGCCCTGGTGTTGGCCGACATCGCGGCCCGCTCCGTCAGCGACGGTGCCGAGCTCCCGGTGGGCGTGGTCACGGGTGTCGTGGGAGGTCCGGTGTTCCTGGTCATGCTGTGGCGGCGCTACGGAAGGACGGCGACATGACCACACTGACCGCGGCAGACGTCTCCACCGAGCTCGGGGGGCGCCGGATCCTCGACGGGGTGGACCTGACCATCGCGCCCGGCCGGGTCACCGCGCTGGTGGGACCCAACGGCAGTGGCAAGACGACCCTGCTTCGCACCTGCTACCGGGCCCTGCCCACGACGACCGGAGTGGTGCGCCTCGACGGCGACGACATCACCTCGCTCCGCCGCCGGACCCTGTCGCGCACGGTGGGCGTGAGCACGCAGGAGCCGGTGTCGCTGGGTGGCATCACGGTCCGGGAGTCGGTGCGCCTGGGCCGGACGGTGACACGCGGGCTGTTCGAGCCGTTCGGGACCGACGACGCCGACGTGGTGGACACCGTGCTCGACCGTGTGGGGTTGGCCGGGCTGGCGGCCCGCGACGTCCTGGCCCTGTCGGGGGGCGAACGGCAGCGGGTGTCGATCGCCCGGGCGTTGGCGCAGCAGCCGGAGGTGCTCCTGCTGGACGAGCCCACCAACCACCTCG
>NZ_JAALDX010000041.1 GCF_014145095.1 Dietzia sp. SLG310A2-38A2
CGCGTCCGAGATGAACGAGGCGCCGATCACCAGCAGGACCAGCAGGGTGAGCAGGTGCTCGGTGTACTCGACGA
The DNA here is from genome assembly GCF_014145095.1 of Dietzia sp. SLG310A2-38A2. Classification (GTDB taxonomy): domain Bacteria; phylum Actinomycetota; class Actinomycetes; order Mycobacteriales; family Mycobacteriaceae; genus Dietzia. The sequence goes on from NZ_JAALDX010000041.1 coordinate 75, forward strand.
ACTCGTGGAAGTGCTCGTGGCGCTCGTCGTCACGCTCGGACGCGCGGACCCCGAGCGCCGCGCAGAACACGGCGAGGAAGCCCCAGCCGCCCAGCAGCTCGCCGACGCCGTACGCCAGCAGGAGCGTGGCCACGGCGGCGGCGGGCTCGGCGAATCCCACGAGCCGGTGGTCGCCCACCCGCACGCGGTAGACCGCGGCCCCGATCAGTCGCCCGAGGAGGTAGCCCACCACCGCGCCGATGACCGTCTTGCCCACCAGGTCCCACGCCACCCAGCCCAGGAGCCACTCGCCGGGATCCCCCTTGGTCGCCAGATAGATGGCGAGGTACACGAACGGGAACGCGAGGGCGTCGTTGAGCCCGGCCTCGGAGGTCAGGGCGAAGCGGGCCTCGTCGTGCTCGTCGTCGACCTCCTCCCCGGAGCTCGGACCCTCCACCTGCACGTCGGAGGCCAGTACCGGGTCGGTCGGGGCGAGCACCGCCCCGAGCAGCACGGCGACCGCGGGGGTCAGCCCCAGTACCCACCACCCCAGCACCGCGACTCCTGCGATGGACAGGGGCATGCCGATCGCCAGCAGTCGCCACGTGGTGGTCCATCCGCGCAGGCTCAGAGGACGGTCCAGTGCCAGGCCCACGCCGAAGAGCGCCACGATCACGGTGATCTCGGCCATCCGCTCGGCCAGCTCCGCGTGCTCGATCACGTCGACGAGCTGCGATTCGGTGGGCATCAGCCAGCCGATGAGCATGCCCACGCCCACCACCACGATCGGAGCGGACAGCACCCGCTCGCGGAGCAGGCGCGGGAGGAACGACCCGATGAGCAGGGCCGCGCCGATGACCGCGAACATCAGGTCGGTATTGGGCACGCAGTGAGTCTGGTCGCCCCCGGGTCCCCTGCGCCACCGCTGGCGTCAGCGCCCGGCGTACACCGTCTGCGGCGCCCGGCTGCGTACCCCCACCGCGACCCCCGCGGCCGTACTCGCGGCACTGCACCCTGCCCCGACGACAGACGACGGGCCGGACTCCCAGGTGGGGGAGTCCGGCCCGTCGGTTCGTGCTGGCGGGGTCAGCCGCGTGCGATCACGCAGTGGCGTCGCGGGCCGCGCCCTTCTCGGTGGCGTCGTCGGCCTCGGTGGCGTCGTCGGCGGTCGGCAGCGAGCCGGAGGCGTTCTCCAGGTGGGCGCGGACGAACCACTGGAACTTCTCCAGCTCGGCGGTCTGGCCGATGAGGATGTCCTCGGTCACCGGGTCCACCTCGCCGGCCACGGCGATGGCCTTGCGGTGGTCGCCGATCATCCCGTCGTACACCTTGTCCAGGGCGCCGAGGTGCGCCTGCGCGGTGTCGCGGCCCAGCGAGTAGTCGTCCCACGAGCGGTGGTCGGCGTTGGCGCCCATCGTGCCCACCGGCGAGCCGCCCAGGGTCGCGATGCGCTCGGCCAGCACGTCCGCGTAGCCGCGGACCAGTTCGACCTGCGGATCGAGCATCTCGTGCACCGAGATGAAGTTGGGGCCCACCACGTTCCAGTGCACGTGCTTGAGGGTCAGGTGCAGGTCGTTGCACGCCGTGAGTCGCTTCTGCAGCGTTTCTACGAGCGTCGAGGAATCAGAGTTGGACAATCCGGGAACAGTAAATTCAGGCATGCCCCGACCGTAGCGCCGCGGCCGAGGGAGCGCGACCGGCCGGGCAGTGCGAACACCACTCACTGGTGAGTATCTCTCTGAAGGATCAGTGCTTTCTCAGCTGATTCACCGGCTCTGGTGAGTGGCGGAGAATCGCGCCCACCGTGCCCGGGATGGACGGATTAGCCCACAAATGGAGGGCGAGCGCTAATCTGCTACTAGAACTTGCCAGACGTCTGTCTCTGAGGCCCCAAAACCTGCCGGATCCGATTGTCAACGCGGGGGAATTCTCACCCACGCCGGGCAACGGGCCCGGTACGTACCAGAGGATCCAATGTGATCAGACGTTCTGCTGCCACCGCTATCGCGGCAGTCCTAGTGTGCGTGACCACGCTTCCGGCACATGCGCAGGAGCAGACGGGAACGACGCCCGGGTCCACTCAGACCGGTGCTATCGGGCTGGGGAGCCTCGCACCCGGATACCTGGGCGCGCGTGAGGTGAGGGGCTACCAGGCAGGGGGTTCCCTCGGGTCGCTGTGGCAGTCGCCCGACTTCACGCCGGCCCCCACGAGCACGGCGCCGGCCGTCACCGTGACCCCGACCGTGACGGCCGTTCCGGTCACGGTGAGCCCGACGGTGACCGCGGTGCCGGTCACGGTCACGCCGACCGAGACTGCGGTGCCGGTGACGGTCACGCCGACTCAGACCGCCGTGCCGGTGACGTCGACTCCCACGGTGACAGCGCCGAGCGTGACGGTGACGCCAACCGTTGAGGAGACGGTCACGGTGACCGGTACGACGACTGCGACGACGACCGTCAGCGAGACCGAGACGGCCGTGCCGGTGACGGTCACGCCGACTCAGACCGCCGTGCCGGTGACGTCCACTCCGACCGTGACGGCCCCGGCGGTGACGGTGACGCCCACGATCGAAGAGACGGTGACGACTACCGCGACTGCAACGGCCACCACGACTGCGACCACGACGGTGACCGGGACCGAGACAGCCGCGCCGGTGACGGTCACACCGACCGAGACGGCTGTGCCGGTGACGTCGACTCCCACAGTGACGGCCCCTGTGGTGACGGTGACCCCGACCCAGACAGTCGCCCCTCCGAGTCCGGACAATCCCGATGCCGGTGCTGGATATGCCTTCATCGGTGGACTGATGAGGGGGCAGAATCTCGATGGGCAGTTATCGAGGGGCGAGGATGTGTGGTACTTCATCGATGTCGAATCGCCGACTCGCTACGCCGATCAGAAAATGGGCCTGGTTGACCTCCAGTTCACCTTTGACCCGAACCAGACGGTGGTGGAAGTCACGCCCGTTATCGAGGACTGCGACATCCGCTCTTCATCGGTTTCCGGCTTGACCTATACGTATTCGCTGTCCTGCAATTACTGGGGAAGCGTCCGTTTCAACGTGCGGACCAGACAGAATGCAGAACCCGGCGAGATCGTGTCCCTCGCCGTCACAACATCGGGTACTGATGTGTTCGAACGCCCGCTGCGGTGGTACGTGGGTAGCAAGACTTTCGATGCCCAGATCGTTATACCGGAGACCGGGCGGGATGGCGACAGTCCACGCACTGAGATCTTCCAGCACATAGTGACGGAGTAACTGCCTTCTTCCTACCCCCTGAGAGCGGTGACCTCGCCGCGCCGGGACGCCACCGTCACCTCCTCTGACTCCGCACCCCGCCGTAGATCACCTGGTGGGTGATGAGCCGCTGAAGCACCACATCGGACGCCGGGGCGGGGACGCGCACGCCCCGGCCGGGCGGGGTGAACACGATGAGCCCGTCGCGCAGCGGGCCGAGCACCGAGCCCCAGCGGCGCCTCGGCGGCCGGTAGTCGCGCAGCGGTCTGCCCTCGAGGTGCGCGCGGATGTTGCGTGCGACCAGGAGGTGTCCGCGGTTGCGGGCGGAGGTGCGCAGCGGGTCGGTGGCGGCCACATCGCCGACGGCAAAGACGTCGCTGTGTCCGGACACCCGTAGCGTCGGCTCCACGCGGACAAAACCGCGGTCGTCGAGCATCTCCGCGGGTAGCCACCCAGTGTTGGGCGAGACGCGGCCGATCGCCCAGATCACTACATCTGCTGTGGTCGGTGCCTGGCCCGTCGTCCAGCTCACTGTGGCGCTGGTGAGGTGCTCGTCGTCGTCATCAAGGTCGTCGTGGTTCGCATTCCCGCCGCCACCGCCACCGTCCCCAGCCGTCAGTGCAGCTCGGTGGCCGGGATGCAGTCCGACGCCCAGGGCCTCCAGTCGTGTGCGCACCCGGTCCCAGACGCGGGCGTGGTGATGGGGCAGTGCGCGGTCGCCGGGGAAGTAGAGATCTACGATTTTGTCCGGCCAGCGTTCGGCCACCTGCGCCGCCGAGCTCAGGGCGGCTGCGCCGCCGCCGATGATCGCCACCGTTTCCGCGTCCGCGATGCGCTGGTGGGGCAGGGAGATGTCGGCGTCGACGCCGCGGGAGTCCTGGAGGGTGGGGTGGCGCCAGAATCCGTTGGTCACCCCGGTGGCAACGACGACGACGTCGTACGGTTCCTCGGTGACTGGGCTTTCACCCCCTGCGCCGTCAACTGCAGCGCCGTCCGCGAGCCGCACGCGCACGATCCGCTTCTCGGTGTCGAGGGCGGTCGCGCTGCCGTGCACGATGCGCGCGTGGTCGAGGCCCCGGAACCGCTCGTAGCCGATGCGATAATCGCGCGTCCACGCCTCCGGCCGGGCCAGTCGCAGGCCGAGCTCCTGGCCGCTGACGAACTCCGGCTTGGCGGTGATGCCCACGACGTCGCCGTGCCTGCGGAGCGCGATCGCGGTGAGGACGCCGGTGTCCCCGAGGCCCACAACGACGACCCGGGGGCGGCTCACGCGGAGGTCGTGGTCCGGTTCTTCTCGTGCGGTCGCTTCTTGGGCGGGCGCGGGATGAACAGCGACACCCGCTCCACGACCCGGGCGTACTCGGGTCGCCGCTCGAGGCTTCGTCCCTCCATCATCGGAATGCTCACGGCGAGGAACATCCCCACCATCGCCGCGGTGCCAGCGAACACCCACCATGCGCCGGGCCAGGCCGCGAGGCCGAACAGGCCCATGGAGAACCAGATCCCGCATTCGCCGAAGTAGTTCGGGTGCCGGGACCACGACCACACGCCGGTGTCCATGACCTGCCCGGGAGTGCGCGTGGCGATGAAGCGGTGCATCTGCAGGTCGGCGATCGTCTCGAGGGCCAGCGCGGCCAGGCCGACGCCGAACGCCACGAAGTCCAGCCACCCGAGCGGCTCACCGGCCCGCGTCGCCACCACGTAGACGGGGATGAGTCCGGCGAAGACCTGCAGGGTCGGGAAGACGTGGATGCCCATGAGGTCGGCCACGAACTCGAAGCGGCCGGCCCGCTCGCGGACCATCGGGTAGCGCCAGTCCTCGTGGTGCATGCCGGGGAAGGTGCGGATCCAGTTGGCGGTCAGGCGCACCGCCCAGGCCAGCAGCACGATCATCATGAGCCACCAGCGGACATCGTTCACGCCCGCGTCGGCGGCGATCCACCAATAGAACGCCAGCAGCGGTGGGATGACCGACCAGAAGGCGTCGTAGAAGGTGGAGTTCCCGTAGAAGCGGCTGAAGGCGAATATGACCACGGTCGCGATGAGGTCGGCGATCAGGCCGTCCAGCCACAGCTGGCCGCTGTCGAGTCCCCACAGCAGCCACGCCAGTCCGGCGCCGATGGCGATGACATAAGCGATCCCGACCCGCAGGAGTGACGCACCTTGACTCATGTCAGGCAGGGTAATGACCGTTCTGTGCTCGGACCTGCGAAACGGTGAGAAGTGGTGCGGCGCTGCGTCTGGCCGTGGCGGGTCACCGTGGAGGTGCGGAAGTCGAGGGTGAACCCGGGGTCTCGATCACGGCGTCGTCCGGCGGGTCGTCCCCCGCGCGATCGGCCCGTCTCAGGGATCCACAAACCAGTCGAGAACCCGGTTGCACTGAGACTCGACAGCGGTCGCCAGCGTGGACGCCAGCGTGCGCTCGTCGCTGCTGCGCGGGGGATACTTTTCTATTGCCGAACGCAGCGCCGCGGGAAGGTCAGAGGCATCGAGGTAGATCTGGGCGGTGAGAGCGCTCGGCTCGAGAGTGTTGGCCTCGGCGAAGGCGAGCCAGTGGCGTAGCTCGATCTCGTCGTAGTTGTAGCGGCCGCCGATCTTCATCGCGAGCCTCCGGTATCTCGGTTCCGGAGCGTATGGGTAGATCGAGGCGATGTCGTAGAACGGGGCAAGCCGAGGGCGGCCGAACTCGGGATGGATGATCGCGTAGTTCTTGGCGTGGGCGTCAGTCGCGCCAAGAAGGAAGTTGACCGTCAGGGCGCGGACGAAGAGCCAGATGTCCTCTTCGAGAAGCAGAGACCGCAGAAGAGCGATGATGTCGCGGGGAGAGGGGCCCCCTTCCGACTGGTACTTGACCGCCGGAGAGGCCCCGAGAGCCTGGCATAGATCCTCTTGATGGAGCCGGACGACAGATCCATCACGTGAGACCCGGCGATCCCAGCGGCGACTGACGAGGGCAGGGGTGCCCGCGAAGTCCACGTATTCGGTGGAGGCGGTGGGGAGTCCCACCTCTCGAACAGCCGTCTGGCACAGCACCTCGTTGTATGCCTGGCACTTCAGATCGACTACGCCCGGTTTGATGATGTGAGTGGTCGGGATCGCGCCCGTAGCCCGGAACCAGTGACCACCTCGCTGGTGCAGGGCGATTTTCTCCTGTGCCCCGGCGAGTGACCAATGCTCGCCGTGAGCCTGCCACGACGGCTGGCGACTGGTGATGAGACTCTGCAGCCGCTCGCCGATCTCAGATTCGGAGACCGGTATGAGGGTGCCTTCGTCGAACTTGTCTGCCTTGTCGGGAGGAAGGAATTGGACGGCGCCCGCGCAATCGCGGCCGACTGCTGCGAGCAGCGAGAAGGTGTTGCCGGCGACGGCATCGTAGAGGCGTGCGATCTCGTTTCGCGCAGCCTGGTTATCGGGCAGCAGACCGTCGAGGAAGGGTTCCACCTGTTGAGGGCCCCAAGGCTGCAGTCGGCGCGGCATGGACAGAGAAAGGCTGCGCTCAGGGCCGTCGAGGTCGTACGCGAACCAATGCTTGCCATGATGATCCTCGGTCAAGGTGCCGAGTTTCTCCCCGGACAGGAGGACAACAAGTTGCTTGTCACTCATCACTCGGCGCCTGACTCCAGTTCATCAGCGACGGCGCGGGCGCGATGGGCACTCCGCCTCTTCAGAGCTGCGGCGAGAGCGATCGAGTCCAGTACCGCGGGACCAGAGGTCTCGGAGTGGTCGGGGTCGTCCCTCGGTGTCGACACGGTTCTCGGCGCGGGCTTCGTGAGACGGCCGACCTCGTTGGCGCTCGAGTCGGGATCGGGAACGGTGTACGTCAAGCGGATAGTGACGTCGAGGACGTCCAGCATGGCGAGGACCTTGCTCAGTGAGGCGTTTGGTGTGTGACCTCCCTCGAAGAGGCTGACCCAGGAACGATTGAGGTGGGCAGCAGCGGCCAGGTCGGCTTGACTCATCCCTGCCGCGATGCGGGCGTCCCTCACGGAGGTGGCGAGATCGAGAGGAGTGCGGGCGTTGGTTGAGAACGTCACCACGATGCCCCCTGGGTGTTTGCTGTATCTAACAAAGTCTAGGAGTTAGGTGTATCTAACACAACCCGGTAAAGCGAACTATCGCGCCCCGGCTCACGGCACGAAGCGGTACCCGCGCCCGGGTTCGGTGACCAGATGCCGGGGCGCGGCCGAGTCGTCCTCGAGCTTGCGGCGCAGCTGGGCCATGTACACGCGCAGGTAGTGGGTCTCTTTTTGGTAGCCCTCGCCCCAGACCGCGCGGAGGATCTCCTGCTGGGTGACCAGCCTGCCGGGGTTGCGCGCGAGGATCTCCAGCACGCCCCACTCGGTCGGTGTGAGGTGCAGCGTCTGGTTGTGGCGGGTCACCGTGGAGGTGCGGAAGTCGATGGTGAACCCGGGTGTCTCGATCACCGCGTCGCCCGGAGAGTCGTCCCTGCTGGCCCGTCGCAGGGCCGCGCGGACGCGGGCGAAGAACTCGTCCATGGCGAACGGCTTGGTCACGTAGTCGTCGGCGCCCGCGTCCAGGGCCTGCACTTTGTCGGAGGAGTCGGGGCGGGCGGAGAGCACCAGGACCGGGGCCCGCGACCACCCCTGCAGTCCGTGGAGGACGTGGATCCCGTCGAGGTCCGGAAGGCCCAGGTCAAGGATGATCAGGTCGGGGTCGCAGTCGGCGGCGCGCGCTAGGGCGTCAGCGGCCGTCTCCGCGGTCACCACGGTCATGCCCCGGGCCCGGAAGTTGATGCGCAGGGCGCGCAGGAGCTGGGGATCGTCGTCCACCACGAGCACGGTCGGGGTCACTCGGACGCACCCCCGGCATCCCGGCAGGCGGGGAGGTCAACTTCCACGGTGGTGCCGCCGCCCGGGGTCTCGTCGATCGACACGGTGCCGCCCATCGCCTCCACGAAGCCCCGGACCACCGAGAGTCCCAGGCCGATCCCGGTGGAGGCGTTGGTGTCCCCCTCGCGGTGGAACGAGCGGAGAACCGCCTCCCGTGACGGGGCGGCGATCCCCTCGCCGTCGTCCGCCACCGCGATGAGCGTCCGGGCCCGACCGGTGTCCCACAGCGTGCGCGCGGTCAACCGGACCGCGGACTCCGGGGCGTGCCGCAGCGCGTTGTCCAGCAGGTTC
>NZ_JAALDX010000411.1 GCF_014145095.1 Dietzia sp. SLG310A2-38A2
CACCGGTCGTCGCCCGGAGTCCGGTCGGTAGCCGTGGCGGTGGCGGTGACGGTGGCGGTACGGGCGACCAGCCGGGTGTGGAGGACGCCGACCGCCTCGAGGAGCGCGTCCCGGGCGGCGTGTCCCACCCCCGTCGCGTTGATCAGGCCGTGCACGTGGCCGTTGTGTCGACGGAGGGTCACGTCGACGCCCGCCTCGGCCAGGGCGGCCGCATAGCGTTCGCCCTCGTCGCGGAGCACGTCGAATCCGGCCACCACGACGTAGGCCGGGGGCGCGTGGCCGATCTCGTCGGCGAGCAGAGGCGAGACGCGCGGGTCCCGGGCCTGGCCGGGATCGGCGAGGTAGTGGGATTTGTACCAGTCCATCTGCGCCTCGGTGAGGAAGAACCCTCGTCCGAACAACTCGTACGAGCGGTGCTTGGTGGACAGGTCCGTGACCGGGTTGAACAGGACCTGCAGGGCCGGCGGGGTCCATCCGGGGGCGCGGTGCAGCGAGACCACCGCGGCCAGGTTCCCGCCGGCGCTCTCGCCGCCGATCGCGATCGCCCGTGGGTCGAGGTCGAGCTCCTCGGCGTGGTCGACGACGTGCTCGAACGCCGCGAGCGCGTCATCCAACCCCGCGGGGAACGGATGCTCGGGCGCCAACCGGTAGTCGATCGAGATGACCGTCAACGGCGTGTGCGCGGCGAGGAAGCGGGACACCGAGTCTCCCGAGTCGAGGTTGCCCAGGACCCAGCCGCCACCGTGGAGGTACACCAGGGCGGCGCTCGGTCCCTCGATCCCCGCGGGCCGGTACAGGCGTGCCGGGATCGGGCCGTTCGGACCCTCAATGGTGAGGGAACGCACGGTCTCGACGGGGGCCTGGTGGCCGAAGACGAAGGCCTCTCCCGCGATCTGTTCCCGCCCCCGGTCCAGTGGCATGTGTTCGAAGGTCTCGGACACCCCGAGGTTCAGCAGTCTCGTGCCGACCTGGGCTTCGAGGCCGAGCTGCTGCCCGTCGATGCGGACGGGCGGGCCGGCGATCAGTCGCTGGATCGGGGAGGGTGCCGCGCCGATGAGGCGGATGACGCGGCGGAGCACGCGTTCAGCGAGGGGTCTGTGCGGAGGGTTCATCTGGGTATCGATTCTGCGAGGCCGAACTGGAGGTGCGACCACCGTATGCCGAACTTGGACGTACGTCCAGTAATTCCCGGAGATTTCCCGGCCTCCGGGCCCGCCGCCCACGAGCCCCGTCGATCCGACCCCGATACTGGACGCACGTCCTAGACTCGGCGCCATGAGTCGAGGCCCACAGGGGCGCGCGGACGCCGCCGATGTGATCGTGATCGGCAGCGGGTTCGGTGGCGCGGTCAGCGCCCTCCGGTTGGCCGAGCAGGGGCTCACGGTCCTGGTGCTCGAACAAGGTCGTCGTCATTCCCCCGACGATCTCCTCGCCGCCCGCAGGGACCCGCGCAAGTACCTCTGGATGCCCGGACTGGGCCTGCGGGGTTTCTTCTGGCAGCGGGTGCTCCGGCATGTCGGGATCATCGGCGGCGCGGGGGTCGGCGGCGGCAGCATCGTGTGGGCCGGGGTACTGCTCGAGCCGAAGGACGAGTTCTTCACCGACCCCGCCTGGCCCGTGTCCGACGCCGGCTGGCGCGATGAGTTCGCCGAGCACTACCGGACCGCCTCGCGCATGCTCGGCCGCGAGACCACCCGCCACGTCGGCCGGATGGACCTGCACCTGCAGGCCACCGCCCGCTCGATGGGTGCCGGCCAGACGTACGGCCCCACGCCCATGGCCATCTGGTTCGGGGAGGAGGGTGTCACCGTGCCGGACCCATTCTTCGACGGCGAGGGGCCCGACCGCACCGACTGTCGCCTCTGCGGGGCGTGCCTCATCGGCTGCCCCTACGGCAGCAAGAACGCACTGGACCTCAACTACCTGTGGCTGGCCGAGAAGCGCGGCGCCCGTATCCGGCCCGAGACGCGGGTGGACACCATCGCGGAACTGCCCGGCGGCGGTTACGAGGTGCGCGCGGCCGGTGGTGAGAGGTTCCGCGCCGGGGAGGTCGTCCTGGCCGCCGGTGTCCTGGGCACGGTCGAGGTGCTGTTCCGCTCCCGCGAGCAGGGCCTTCTCCCCCGCGTCTCACCGCGGCTCGGCGAGCGCGTGCGCACCAACTCCGAGGCCATCACCGCCGTACTGGCCGACGACCCCCGCGCCGACCTCACCCGCGGCCCCACCATCTCCAGCGAGTTCTACCCCGACGCGACGACCCACGTGACGCAGAACCGCTACGTCGGGGGATGGCATATGCGCTTCCAGCTGGGCCCCCTCGTCGACGGCGAGGACCCGGCCAGGCGGCGGCGCGCGGCACTGGTCCGGCTCG
>NZ_JAALDX010000412.1:0-6389 GCF_014145095.1 Dietzia sp. SLG310A2-38A2
CAACAACCACTTGACTTCAAGGAGAGGCAGGTGTTCGGAACGCTCTTTTCGATGGGGCGGAACGCTCCTTTTGTTGGTGCGGCGGCCCCGGGATCAGCTCACCCCTCGGCGGTGTACTGCCGCGGAAGCGCCCGGCCCCGCTCCGCCATGAGATCCCGGAGCAGGTTCGGGTAGTCGGTGATGATCCCGTCGACGCCGATGTCCATGAGGTACTCCATGGTCGGCACGTTGTTCACCGTCCACGGGATGATCCTCAGCCCGTGCGAGTGGGCGCTCTCGACCATCTTCGCCGTGACGTACGCCCGGCAGTCGCTTTCTCCGACCGTGCAGCTCTGGTCGGGGTGGGTCGCCACCGGTGAGTAGGCGACCACACCGTCGAGGGAGGCCGCGGCTGCGACGCCGTCGCCGTCGAAGTCTGCGATATCGATCCCGCCGAGCCACGGCGAGGGATCGTCGGAGCCGATGCCGAGGAAATCGTGGTTCGTCAGGGCCACGAGCGGCAGGGCAGGGGCGAGCTCGTGCATCGCCCGCAGTGCGCCCCAGTCGAACGACTGGACTGTGATCTGCTGATCGAGGCCCGAGTCGGCGATCTCCTCGTGAACCGCCGAGACAAACTCCTCGCGCGGAGCGGTCTGGTCCGGGGCCCCGGCCTCCACCTTTGTCTCGATGTTCATCCACACACCGTCCGGCCCGTCGGCTCCGTGGGCCTTGACCAGGTCGAAGAGTTCGGAGAGGAGCATCATCTTCTCGCCCGGATGGGTCTGCTGAGCGGGGTAACCGGGACGGCGGAGCGAACCACAGTCGAGAGTCCGGACCTGCTCGAGCGTGAGCTGGTGGATGTAGTTGTCCATGTAGGGGAACAGCGGGTCGCCCTCCACCACAGGGGCGGTGTCCTGGCAGACGTCCGTCCGGGGCCGTCGGTCGTGCGTGACCACGACCGCCCCGTCGGCGGTGACCTGGGTATCGAGTTCCAGTGTGCTCACACCTAGTTCGAGTGCAGCGGAGAAGGCCTGCGGGGAGCTCTCGACATGGAGGCCCACGCCGCCGCGGTGCGCCTGGAGGTCGAAGTCGCGCTCACCGGCACCGACCGAACCGAGCGCGTGGGACGAACCCAGCGGTCCGTCGGCGCCGAGTGACCCGGTCGAGGCGGTGGAGACGGCGGAGGAGACGGTCAGTGATGAGGCGGTGAGGAGGCAACCGAGGGCGGTGGCTCCTGCCGTGTGGAGGGCACGTGTGCTGCGCATGGGGAACCTCGCCGGACGTGGGGTCGGCATTCCGGGAGGGGTCCCGGGTGCCACTTGCCGGCGTGACGCTATGCGGCGTCGTCTACGCGCGGCTCGACCCGGAGTGAACGCAGGATGACGATTGGGACAGTCCTTCGGCGGGGAAGCGTCCACCCCGCGCACGAGCCGCCACCCCGCGCACGAGAAGAGCGTTCCGAACACATCGCCCGAGTGGGGGTGTTCGGAACGCTCTTTTCGATGGGAGAGGTGGGTCCGTCAGGGGGAGATCAGGAACCGAAGGCGGCCGAGTAGACCGCGTTCGGGGCCCAACCGCGCGCGGCGGTGTCGCGGATGAACTGCATCTGCGGGTAGAACGAGTTGCCCGGGCAGGCGGTCCCGCCCCAGTCGCGGTGGCCCGAGACGGCCGGCATGTTGCGCGTGGCTCCACCCTGCGGGTTGCGGTAGGTGATGCCGCCGCGCGGGTTGATGCCGGTGGCCGAACACAGGGCACGCACGCTGTTGATGGCCGCGCCCACGGCGGCGGCGGTGGGCGGCGCTCCGGTGAAGTCGCCCAGCAGGCAGATCCCGATATTGCCGTTGTTGACGCCGCCCGTGTGGCCCGCGGTGACCACCGGGGGAGCGATACCGGCGACCGGAGGCACCTGGAAGACCGGGGTTCCGCCGACGGTTCCGCCGCGGCCCTGGTAGATCCGGCCCTCCGGGTCGATGAGCAGGTGGTACCCGACGTCGCCCCAGCCCAGCGTGTTGGCGTGGTAGTTGTAGATCGCGCGCACGCTGGCGGCCCGGTCCGGTCCGACGGGCGAGGCAGTGTGGTGGATGGTGATCGCCTGCGCCGGGTGGAACTGCGGTGCCCAGCGGTTCCCCGAGACGTCACCGGCGCCCCACGCCGCCCGCGGGATGATCGGCAGTCCGAGCGTTCCGACGCTGCCCAGGCTGTAATTGCGCGGTGCGCCCCGGCCGTCGTCGAACGCGGTGGCACGGGCGCCCGCGGCTGCGTCGACCTCGTAGCCCACGGATCCCTCCGGAGCGGCGACGAGATCGGACGCGGGAGTGCTGCCGCTGTCCGGGGCGGAGTCCATCGCCTCGAGCGGAAGCCAGTCGCCCACCGAGCCGTCGGGGAACGCGAAGCGGATACGGCCGGCGATCTCCTCGGCGCTCGGGAAGGTCACCCCGACGTAACCGAGCGGGCCGTTCGGCTGGATCATCCCGCTGCCGGTCGGGACCGACTTGAGCAGGTCCTGCGCCATGCCGAGGGAACCGGTGTCGAACGGGTTGGCCCCGGCGAGGGGGCCACGGACGGAGGAGGCGACTGCGACGCCCACCCCGACTGACGCGGCGGTGAGAAACCCACGGCGTGAAACGGGCATAAGGGTGCACTCCAGACTTGTACTGCAGAAAACTGACGCCTGGCATATCGGCGCGATCGACCGCCACATTACGCGCTCGACGTAACCAAATCGAGACCTTTGTTACCCGAGTGATACATGTAACCAGTGAGGCTCAGGAGGCGCATTCGGGGACTGCCTGGGCCGGACTGGGCGGGCCTGACGCCGGGCGCGACGCCCACGGCCACGCGCCGGCTCATTTCCCGGGGCCCACGCGCCCACCCTGACCCCGGGCCCGACGGCCCCGGCCGCCCCGCCCAACGAGAAGAGCGTTCCGCACAGCTGCCTCTCGGGCGATGTGTGCGGAACGCACTTCCGGTCGGAGCGACGTCCCAGGGTCGGACCCGAGCCCCAGGGTCGGACCGACGTCCCGGGGTCGGACCCACGTCCCAGGGGAGGCTCCTCAGATGTCAGGGAGCCCAGGTGCGGGCGCCTACGGTGCTGCCCACGGTCTCGTCGGAGCCCACGGCCTCGTCGGCGTACGCGCGGTTCACGGCGGAGACCACGGCGCGCAGCGTCGCGGTGGTGATGGAACCGGCCCGGCCGACTCCCCAGAAGACCCGGTTACCGAACTGCACCTCGACGTACGCGGCCGCGGTGGCGTCGTCTCCGGCGGTCATGGCGTGCTCCGAGTAGTCGAGGATGCGCACCTCGTCGTCGAACATCTCGTTGAGCGCGGCGACGAACGCCGCCAGGGGGCCGTTACCGGACCCGGTCAGCTCCTTGGTCTCGCCCTTCCACTTGACCACGGCGTCGATCGAGTCCACGCCGTCGTCGGTCTCGGCCGGGTCGAGGTGCTGGGAGATCCGCTCCATGGGGGAGACGCGGTCCAGGTACTCGAGGGTGAAGATGTCCCACATCTGCTTGGGTGTGACCTCGCCGCCCTCGGAGTCGGTGACGTTCTGCACCAGCGCGGAGAACTCCATCTGCAGACGCCGCGGCAGCTGCAGGCCGTAGTCGCTCTTCATGATGTAGGCGACGCCGCCCTTGCCGGACTGCGAGTTCACGCGGATCACGGCCTCGTAGGTGCGACCCTCGTCCTTGGGGTCCACGGGCAGGTAGGGAACCTCCCACGTGATGTCGGTGATGTGCTCACCGCGCGCGTCGGCCTCGACCTGCAGTGCGTCGAAGCCCTTGTTGATCGCGTCCTGGTGCGAGCCCGAGAAGGCGGTGAAGACCAGGTCGCCGCCGTAGGGGTGACGCTCGGGTACGCGCAGCTGGTTGGCGTACTCGACGGTGCGGCGGATCTCGTCCATGTCCGAGAAGTTGATCTGCGGGTCGACGCCGCGGGTGAGCAGGTTCATGCCCAGGGTCACCAGGCAGACGTTGCCGGTCCGTTCGCCGTTGCCGAACAGGCAGCCCTCGATGCGATCGGCACCCGCCTGGAAGCCCAGCTCGGCGGCGGCCACGCCGGTGCCGCGGTCGTTGTGCGGGTGCAGCGACAGGATGGTGGAGTCGCGGCGGGCCAGGTTGCGGTGCATCCACTCGATCTGGTCGGCGTACACGTTGGGCGTGGCCATCTCGACCGTCGCCGGCAGGTTGAGGATGATCGGGTTCTCCGGCGTGGCGCCCACGACCTCGGTGACGGCGTCGCAGACCTCCTTGGAGAACGCGAGCTCGGTGCCGGTGAACGACTCGGGGGAGTACTCCCAACGCCAGTTGGTGTCCGGGTACTCCTTCGCGATGGCGGTCACCAGCGCGGCGGCGTCGGTGGCGATCTTCTTGATCGCGTCGCGGTCCTTACGGAACACGACCTTGCGCTGCAGGATCGAGGTGGAGTTGTAGAAGTGCACGATCACGTTGGACGCGCCCTCGCACGCCTCGAACGTGCGGCGGATCAGGTCCTCGCGACACTGCACCAGCACCTGGATGGTGACGTCGGAGGGGATCGCGTCGTCCTCGATGATCTCGCGGACGAAGTCATAATCCGTCTGCGAGGCCGAGGGGAACCCGACCTCGATCTCCTTGTAGCCCATGCGGACGAGCAGCTCGAACATTCGGCGCTTGCGGGCCGGGCTCATGGGGTCGATCAGCGCCTGGTTGCCGTCGCGCAGGTCCACGGCGCACCACTGGGGCGCGTGGGCGATGACCTTGTCCGGCCAGGTGCGCCTCTGCAGCGAAACGTCCTCGACCTCTTCGGCGAAGGGCCGGTACCGGTGGGCCGGCATCGAGGAGCCCTTCTGTCGGTTCCACGACGGTTGGTCGGGGCGTCCGGGCTTCGAGGGGGGAGTGATGGTCGACGACGACGAGACGAATGCGTCAGCGGGATTCATTGCGGGGCTCTACTTCCGTGGAATCGATCTGTGGGGATCGGACCGGCGCGACGAGATCCCGCGACGGGGAGCCGGTCCGCCTCAGCGGGCCCCGCCGCGGCACCCAAGAAGGAGCACGCGCTGCATGGGGGTCACGATACACGGTTCCGCAGTGCGTCACGGAATCGGGATGACGAAGGTCGTGGACCCCGTGGGCGTCTCGGGCGAGGAGAGGGGGGAGTCCGCGCCCAGCTCCTGGTCGTGGTGCATCGACCCCCAGAGGCGGCGACACCCGGCCTCCTCGGCTATGTCGAGTGCCTTGTCCACCAGCCGATGGGCGATCCCGCGGCCGCGCAACGGCTCGCTCACCCGGATCCCGTAGACGAACAGGTCCGGACTGGCGCCCAGGTAGCCGGTCTCCACCGCCACCAGCATCCCCACGGGGACCTCGTCCTGCAGCGCGAGCAAAAGGAGGTTGGACCCGTTGTCGAGGAAGTCCCGGGTCCACTCCGCGGTGGGTGGGTAGCTGAAGAGATCGTCGGCGGACAGCACCAGGTCGAGGTCGCCGCGCGCGGCGCGACGGATCACGAGCTCCGGTTGCTCCGGCGAGGTCATCTGTTCAGTGTGACAAAAACGCGGGCGGTCCGGTGAGCGAGAGCCACGGCACGGTTCGACCGGCCCCTCGTCGTCATCGGTTGGCGATCATCCAGTCGATCCAGCCGTTCTGGAACGGGATCGACTCGTACCAGGCCGGATTGGTTCCGTTGGGCTGTCGTCGTGCGTGGTCGGAACCGGAATGGATGCCCACCAGCAGGTCGCCGTGTAAGACGGGCCCACCGGAGTCCCCGGCCCCGTATCCGCCCTGGATGGTGTGGGACCGTCCGATCCGGGATCCGGCTCGCGGCTCCACGCGCTCGAGGCGGGTGAGACCGGTGCGCAACTCCGCCGAGCGCTGGCCGCGGGGGGTGGTCTCGCCGAATCCGTGGAAGCGCAGCACGTCGCCGGCCACGGGATCCCTGCCCCCGCGCTTGACCGACGGTGACGGCGCCGGATGCGCCAGTTTGAGCAGCATGACGTCACCGGCGGGGGCGTGGTAGGCGGCGACGGGGGTGTGGCGCCCGATGCTGCCGGTGTCGAGGGATCCGAACGCCCCGACGATCTGGGGGCTGGCGAGCGAGGCGGTCTCGGCGAACCCGCCCGGGACGGTCGCCTGGTTGCCGAATCCCAGGGTGTAGGCGTTCGGGTTGGCGGGGCCGCAGTGCTTGGCCGTCGCCACCCAGTACGGGGCTACCACCACTCCGGAGCAGGGGGTGCCGGGAATCCCGCTGAACGTGGTGATCTGGACGGCCCAGGGCGCCGGCCCGGACGGAGTGCCGTTGACCACGGCCCCGGCGGTGGGTGTGGAGACGGCGAGCGGGACGACGAGCGCGGCGACCGAGGCGAGTGTCGTCGCCACGAGTCGGGGGGCGCGGCGGGACACCCGGTGGGCGTCACGGCGGGAGGCGCTG
>NZ_JAALDX010000412.1:6450-9655 GCF_014145095.1 Dietzia sp. SLG310A2-38A2
CCTGCTCGGCGCGGCTGTTGCTCAAGGTGCCGTTGGGGCGGGTGAGACGCATGAGGCTCAGCGTAAGTGATGGGATCGACGTTCGCTGCCGCTCGGGGTGGGTCCTCATGGCTCTGGAATCGCGGCCCACTGCCCCCGCGTTACCCCGGGACCGACTCCTCAACCGCACGCGTCGCCCCGGGACCGACTCCGCACCGCGCGCGTCGCCCCGGGATCGAACGCGTGCGGAGTCACCCGGGGACCGACTGCGTCTCCCGGTCGACCTCCTTGTTGGCCAACCGCACGGTCGCCACCACCATCAGGACGAGGGTTGCGGCCAGGATTGCCAGTTCCGGGCCGTCGACGGTGAACCACTCGCCCAGCACCACCACCCCCAGTCCCAGTGCGACGACCGGCGTGGTGACGGTGGAGGCGGGCACCGCCTGGTGCACATCCCCCGCAGAGAACGACATCTGCTGCAGCGTCAGCGCGATCACCGCCGCCGCTACCAGTCCGTACACCTCGCCCGTGGTGAACACCTCGAGCAGCCCGCCCGAGTACCACCGGTCGGCGACGCCCTTGGTGAGCAGCGCGACATAGGCAAAGGCGAGTCCGCCGGCGACGCCCAGGAGCAGCGCCCGATTGCCGTTGCGGCGGCGATTCCGGGACAGGCGCAGCAGAACGGCGATGGCCCCGAGCCCGCCGGCGCACGCAAGAGCCCACTCGTACCAGGGCGGATGGGCGTCACCCCCCGTCGGCCGACCATAGATCACCAGGACGACAACACACCCGGCCAGGACGTAACCCCAGAACAGCTCGGTCTTGGTGACCCGCCGACCGGTCACCCAGGCTCCGAGCGGGAGCGCGAAAGTCAGTGAGAGGACTGTGATGGTCTGCACCAGGATGAGCGACCCGAACGCCAACGCCAGCCCCTGGAAGGCGAATCCGGCCAGGCTGATGCCCATGCCGGCCCACCAGAACCTGCTGGCCAGCACGCCGAAACGACCCTCGAGCCGGCCCTGCGCACGGTCCTTGGTCCGGTGCCGCATTACGGTGCCGAAGGCCTGGCTGAGGGCGGAGGCGAGGGCCAACAACACAGCCACCCAGGTTTCCGTCATCGATGATGAGTAAACACCTCCCGTAAAGTAGGGCTGCGTTAAGCCGATCAACACCGGAAGGGTGTGACCGCGTGGCACTCGTAGTGCAGAAGTACGGCGGCTCCTCCGTGGAGTCCGCAGAACGTATCCGTCGGGTGGCCGAACGGATCGTCGAGACCAGAAAGGCGGGCAACGACGTCGTCGTCGTCGCCTCCGCGATGGGGGACACGACCGACGAGTTGTTGGACCTGGCAGACCAGGTCTGCCCTGCGCCTCCGCAGCGCGAGATGGACATGCTGCTGACCTCGGGCGAGAGGATCTCCAACGCGCTGCTGGCCATGGCCATCAGTTCGTTCGGGATGGAGGCCTACTCGTTCACCGGCTCGCAGGCCGGGATCATCACCACCACCAAGCACGGCGACAGCCGGATCATCGACATCACCCCGGGGCGGGTCCGCGACGCCCTCGACCAGGGCAAGATCGCCCTGGTCGCCGGGTTCCAGGGCGTGTCCCGGGAGACCCGCGACGTCACGACCCTCGGTCGTGGCGGTTCGGACACCACCGCGGTGGCCATGGCGGCCGCGCTGGGTGCCGACGTCTGTGAGATCTACTCGGACGTCGACGGCATCTACACCGCCGACCCCCGGATCGTCCCCGACGCCCGCAAGCTCGACACCATCTCGTACGAGGAGATGCTGGAGATGGCGGCCGTCGGTTCGAAGATCCTCAACCTGCGGAGCGTCGAGTTCGCCCGCCGGTACCACGTGCCCCTGCGCGTGCGCTCGTCGTATTCGACCAACCCGGGCACGCTCGTGGCCGGAAAAGTGGAGGACATCCCCGTGGAAGACGCAGTCCTGACCGGAGTCGCTCACGACGCCTCGGAGGCCAAGATCACGGTCGTCGGAATCCCGGACCAGCCGGGGTACGCCGCCAAGATCTTCCGCGTGGTGGCCGACGCCGAGATCAACATCGACATGGTCCTGCAGAACGTCTCCAAGGCGGAGGGCAAGACCGACATCACGTTCACCTGCCCGCGTGAGGTCGGGGCCAGGGCCGTCGAGGTGCTCTCACAGGCCAAGGACGACCTCGGGATCGACCAGGTGCTCTACGACGACAACGTCGGCAAGGTCTCCCTGGTCGGCGCCGGCATGAAGTCGCACCCGGGCGTCACCGCGACGTTCTGCGAGTCGCTGTCCGAGGCCGGGGTCAACATCGAGCTCATCTCCACCTCGGAGATCCGCATCTCGGCGCTGGTCCGCGAGGAGGAGCTCCCCGAGAGCGTCCGCGCCCTGCATGCGGCGTTCGAGCTCGGCGGCGAGGAGGAGGCCCAGGTCTACGCCGGCACCGGCCGCTGACCCGAGCCCAGGCTCCCCCCGCATCGAGAAGACAGTTCCGCACATATCGCCCGAGAGCGAGTGTGCGGAACTGTCTTTTCGTCGGCGCAATGCCGTCAGCCGGCGCACTGCCGTCAGCCGCCGCGCTCGCGGACGCCGGCCCGGATGTCGGCGGAGGTCGCCTGCGCGTCGCGGGTGACCATCGTGGTGGTGAGGGGGTAGACCAGCCATCCCGCGCGACGAAGTCGGTTCCAGCGGGTGAGGTCCTTGGCGTGTTGCGCCGGGTCGCGGTGGTACTCGCCGTCGTACTCGACGCCGACCTTGAGGTCCCGGCGCCCGAGGTCGAGGTGATAAGGAAGGCCGGGCACGGGCACCTGCGTCTCGAACCCCGTGAGACCGTGATTCATCAGGAACAGTCGGGTCCGGGTCTCCCACGGTGACTGGGCGCCGATGTCACACAGGTCGAGCGCCGCCAGGACCTGTCGTTTGCCGGGTATCCGTCGGGGGTTCATCGCGAGTGGCCGGACGTCGCGCTCCGGGTCGACGCCGATGGACGGACCCGCATCCAGCGCGCAGACGGCGTCCGTCAGGTCACCTCGCCGCGCGATGTCGAACAGCGCCCATGCGGGGCTCGCGGCCAGGCCGGCACCCGCGGTTCCGGTCAGGTGGCACACGTGTTCCCGTGGGATCGTGTACTGGCGGCCGATCATGCCGGGCCGACGTACCCGCGTCGAGCCGGCGGCGAACTCGTCGGGGTAGTCCCGCGGCGGGAACGGGTGGCCGTGTGCGTCGGCG
>NZ_JAALDX010000413.1 GCF_014145095.1 Dietzia sp. SLG310A2-38A2
CCACCACCATGTCGAGGTCGCCGCCGGCGACCACCAGGTTCGACCCGCCGCCCAGCACGAGCACCGGTACGCCGGCGGCGTCGAGGGCGCCGACCGCGGCCGTGACCGCCTCGGCGGTCCCACCCTCCAGCATCGCGCGGGGACGACCACCGATGCGCAGGGTGGTGAGATCGGCCAGGCGGGAATCGGGGACCACGCGGAGATCGGCCACGGCGGACAGCCCGCGGATCACATCGTCGGCTTGGTCCGCGGTGCGGCGATCGGAGGAGGGCGGGAGCACGCGTCCGAGAGTAACCGGCCCCTTGTAGGGTTTGACCCCATGGCGACCCGCTTCTCCCACTCGGCCCACATCGACGCCCACCTCGAGACCGTGTTCACCTCGTACGGCGACGAGGCCTTCTGGCACGACCGCATGGCCGCCATCGGCAGCCCCCACGACACCCTCGACGCGTTCGAGACCAGCGGGGACTCGACCACGGTCACGCTGACCCAGCACATCCCGGACGAGGACATCCCGGACGTGGCCCGCAAGGTCCTGCCCGGTCGGTTGATCATCGTGCGCACCACCACCTACGCCGACTTCGACGGCGAGCGGTTCTCGAGCTCCGCCCGCGCGGAGGCCGCCGGCGGGCTGGGGGTCATCAACGGCGGCTCGGAGGCGGTCTCGCAGGGCGGCGTGGTGGTGGAGTCCGCGACGGGCCAGGTCAAGGTGTCCGTCCCACTGCTGGGCGGCAAGCTGGAGAAGCTGGTCGTGTCCCACCTCACCCGGTTCTTCGACGCCGAGACCCAGCACCTCAACCGCTGGACCGCCGCACGCTGACACCGCGTTGGCACGGCGCTGGCACGGGCCTGACCTAGGGTTCTGCGATCCGGGCCGGCATCGGCGACAATGGGCGGAATGCAGCCGCGGCACGACGACACCCAGCGATTCCCCGCCCACGACCGACCCGGCGTCCAGCACGCCGAGACCCAGCAGTTCGCCACTGCACCGGCAGGTGATCGGTCCGACCGTGCCGATACCGGCGGCAAGCGTCGCGGTCCGATGATCGCCCTGATCGCCGCGATCGCGGTGGTCGGCCTGATAGCGGGGGTGGTGGGGCTCGAGTTCGGCACCCGCAACGCGGTCGAGAACCAGATCCAGGATGAGGTCACGGCCTCTCTCGGCAGCCCGGCGCAGGTCGAGTTGGGCGCGCGCCCGGTGATCCTGTCGTACTTCGGCGGCGACCTGGGCACCGTCCGCATCACCACCGATGGCAACCCGGCAGAAGGCGGGAACGGCCCCGCGCCGGCGATCGACATCACCGCCGAGGGGGTCAGCACGGCCGACGACCTCACCTACGTGGACTCGCTGACCGGGACCGCCTTCGTCTCCGACCAGGCCATGTCCACCGCCGCGCAGCAGGAATCCACCGGCGACAGCATGCTCGGCGGTCTGATCCAGGTGCAGGAGATCGTCTCGGACCCGGCCTCGGGCACTCTCCGCGTCTCCGTGAGCGGCCTCGCCGAGGCGATCGTGACCCCCCGGTTGATCGGCGGGAACCTGGAGATGGATCCGTCGCAGGCCTCGATCCTCGGCTTCGCGCTGCCGCCCGAGCTGCTCGGTGGCACCATCTCGATGATGGA
Source organism: Dietzia sp. SLG310A2-38A2 (assembly GCF_014145095.1). Lineage (GTDB taxonomy): Bacteria > Actinomycetota > Actinomycetes > Mycobacteriales > Mycobacteriaceae > Dietzia. The sequence continues at coordinate 1,624 of NZ_JAALDX010000413.1, forward strand.
CTCCGCGCTCGCCGAACTCCCCGAAGGAGTCCAGTTGACCGGGGTCCGCGTGGTCCCGGGCGGTATGGTCGTGGACCTCAGCGGACGCGATGTGATCCTGGAGTCGACTCGGTAGTCGACGACGCCAGTCGCGCGGCCGCCCGGTAGTCGACGGTGCGGCTCGCGGCCGCCCGGCAACGACAGTGCCGCTCGCGGCACACTTGGGCCCATGCGCCTGCTGATCATCGCCGACACCCACGTCCCGACGCGCGCCCGTGACCTCCCGCCGCAGGTGTGGGACGAGGTCGACGACGCGGACGTGGTGATCCACGCCGGCGACTGGATGGATGTGGCGCTTCTCGAGGCGGTGGAGGACCGTTCCACGCGGTTGGTCGCGTGCTGGGGTAACAACGACGGACCCGAACTGCGCGAGCGGCTGCCCGAGGTGGCGCGCGTGACCCTCGAGGGGGTGCGTCTGGCTGTGGTGCACGAGACCGGTCCCTCGGCGGGCCGGGACAGGCGCATGGTCGAGGCCTATCCGGACACCGACGTCCTGGTGTTCGGTCACTCGCACATCCCGTGGGACACCGCGGCGCCCGGCCTGTGTGCAGGAGCCCGCGGACGGCGCGGTGGGCGAGGTCGAACTGCACCGGCTTCCGCGGAACCGGTAGGTCGAGCCGGGCAACCGCCAGGTCGAGCCGGGCGGCGGTCGGCGGATTCTGCCACCCTGGGGTGTATGACCACCGAAGCCACCATGCGTGCCGTGACCCAGCAATCCCTCGGCGGACCGGAGGTCCTCGTCGTCGTCGACCATCCCCGCCCCGAACCGCGCACCAACGAGATTCTGGTGCGGGTCAAGGCCACCAGCGTCAACCCCACCGACTGGAAGCACCGCGAGAACGGCGGGTTCCTCGGGCAGCCGCC
>NZ_JAALDX010000414.1:0-360 GCF_014145095.1 Dietzia sp. SLG310A2-38A2
GACGTTGCAACAACCGTATGAAACCGCCGAGATGGGTGTGTGCGGAACGCTCTTCTCGATGAGTCGCGCCGGAGGGGGCCGGAGGGGGCCGGAGGTCGGGTCGGTTCGGGCCGGACTAGAGGCGCACGGGGTAGTCCCGCTGTTCGATGTCCGGGGTGATCCGCCCCTCCACGAAGATGCCGTGCCAGATCATGAAGCACAGCATGGTCCAGATCCGGCGGCTGTGGTCGGACTCGCCGCGTCGGTGCTCGTCGAGCATCCGCAGGACGGCGGCCTTGTCCACGAACTCGTCGGTACCCGAGGCCTGGATCTGCCCGCGCGCCCAGTCGTGCAGCTCCGGCCCGGCCAGCCAGTGGCGGA
>NZ_JAALDX010000414.1:419-4012 GCF_014145095.1 Dietzia sp. SLG310A2-38A2
AGCCGAGCTTCTTCCGGTGCAGGACGTGTGCCGGCACGATCCGCTCGAGCGCCTTTCGGAGCGCGTACTTGGTGGTCCCGTGCGCCACCTTCTCCGTGTACGGCAGGCGGGAGGCGACCTCGTAGACCTCGCGGTCGAGGAACGGCACGCGCAGCTCGAGCGAGTTGGCCATGGTGACCCGGTCCGCCTTGACCAGGATGTCCCCGCGGAGCCACGTGAACAGGTCCAGGTGCTGCATGCGGGCGACGGGGTCCCACCCCTGGGAGCGCTCGTAGATCGGAGCCGTGACGTCCTGGTGGCTCCACTCGGGTCGGTAGTCGGTGAGGACCGAGCGAACCTGGTCCTCGGAGAACGAGCGCGCGTTGCCGTAGTAGCGGTCCTCGAGACTCATCGATCCTCGGTGCAGCAGGCTCTTGCCGCGGGTGCCCTCGGGGATCCGGGTGCTCGCCCTTCCCAGCGCCCGGCGGAGGCCGCCGGGGATCTTCTCGAACGGCGCGAGCGAGAGCGGCTCCTTGTAGATGGTGTATCCGCCGAAGAGCTCGTCGGCGCCCTCACCCGAGAGGACCACCTTGACGTGTTTGCGGGCCTCGCGGGCGACGAAGTACAGCGGGACCAGAGCCGGGTCGGCGACCGGCTCGTCGAGATACCAGATGATCTCCGGGATCGCGGCGGCGAACTCCTCGGGCGAGACCACCTTGACGATGTGCTCCACACCGATCGCGGCGGCGGACTCGGCGGCCACGTCGACCTCCGAGTAGCCCTCCCGTTCGAAGCCCGTGGTGAACGTGAGGAGGTTCTCGTTGTGGCGCCTGGCGAGTGCGGCGATCGCGGTGGAGTCGATGCCGCCGGACAGAAAGGAACCCACGGTGACGTCGGCGCGCATGTGCTTGGCCACGGAATCCTCGAGGGCGACGGCGATCTCCTCGTACCGGCGCTCGGCATCACCGTCGGCCACCGGGACCACGGGGAAGGTCGGCTCGAAGTAGCGCTCGATCGCCGGAGCGGTACCGGGGGAGAGGGTGGCGTGGCAACCGGACTCCAGGCGGCGGACACCGCGGGTCAGGGTCTCGTCCTCGGGGACGTACTGGAGGGTGACGTAGTGCTGCAGGGCGCGGGTGTCGAGTGAAGTGTCGACGGCGAGGAGGTCGACCAGTTCGGTGATCGACTTCTTCTCGCTCGCGAACGCGGTGCCCCCGGGCCCGGTCGCCATGTAGAGGGGCTTGATGCCGAAGGGGTCGCGGGCCACGAAGAGGGTGCGCTCGACGGTGTCCCAGATCGCGAAGGCGAACATGCCGCGGAGCCGGCGGACCGCTGCGGGGCCCCAGTGGTGGAACGCCACCACGATCGGCTCGCCGTCGCCCTCGGTCCGGAACTCGGCCCCGAACTCCTCGCGGAGCTGTGCACGGAGTTCGACGTAGTTGTAGATCTCACCGTTGAACGTCAGGGCGTAGCGGTCGGGGTTCTCCGGCGGCCCCCAGCGCAGCGGCTGGTGTGAATGCGCGATGTCGATGATCGACAGACGGTTGAAGCCGAACGCCAGGTCGTCGTCGACCCATGTCCCCACCTCGTCCGGACCGCGGTGACGCTGGCACCCCATCGCGCCCAGGACCCTCGACTCGTGGGTGCGGGCGGAGCCGTCGGGGGTGAGCAGACCAAGCAGGCCACACATTCGTCGGGTACCTCGTCGATCGTCGTCGGGGGTGGGGGATAACCCGCGTCTGCGGGCCACGATGGGTTCGAATACTACTGGTCCCGGGCGTCCCGACCGCCGCGCCGGACGGCGAAGGGGTGGGTTCGGTGAAATGCCGGGACCCGCGGCTTCCAAACTGAGAGCCGTGGTCTACGATTCCTAAGTGTCCCGGCCACGTGGTCGGTGCCGCTGATCAGGAAGGCGTGATGGTGGAACAGCGTGACGGGCGTCGTCGGACGCGCAGGGCTGCACTCGCGGTGTCGCTCGGCACATTGGGCTTGTTTTTGTCCGGTTGCAGCCTCCACACGGACAACAAATGGTGGAACCAGACCATGAACTTCGGGTTCCCCAACGGGATCACGCCCGAGGGAATCGCCATCCGCGAGTTCTGGACCCTCACTGTCGTCACCTCGCTGATCGTCGGGTTCTTCGTGTGGGGCCTGATCTTCTGGACGATGGCCTTCCACCGCAAGAGGAAGAACGACGACGGGGAGTTCCCACGTCAGACCGCGTACAACGTGCCGCTCGAGCTGGTCTACACCGCCGTGCCGTTCGTGATCATCTCGGTGCTCTTCTACTTCACCGTCATCACCCAGAACAAGGTCCTGGATCTCCGTCCGGAGGAAGAGGTCGGCGTCAAGGTCGACGTCACCGCCTTCCAGTGGAACTGGAAGTTCGGATACAACAAGGTCGACGTCGCGGGTGTCTCCATCGAGGACGGCACCAACGAAGAGGCCCAGCGTGACGCCGAGGAGGCCGGCGTGCTCTCGGATGAGCAGCGCATGGCGCTCGGTCACCATGGGGAGCCCGCCGCCGGTGGTCCGATCCATGGTCGTCTCGCCGAGGACAAGTCGTACCTGCACTTCAACAACATCGAGACCGTCGGCACCTCGGAAGAGGTCCCGGTGCTCGTGCTTCCGACCGGGACCCGTGTCGAGTTCCGTCTCGCCGCCGCCGACGTGATCCACTCCTTCTGGATCCCCGAGTTCATCTACAAGCTCGACGTCATGCCGCACCCCGGCCAGAACCAGCAGCTGAGCATGTTCCAGATCGCGGAGATCGAGCGCGAGGGAGCCTTCGTCGGACGCTGTGCCGAGATGTGCGGCGCGTACCACGCGATGATGAACTTCGAGCTCAGGGCGGTGTCGCCGGAGGCCTTCGCGGAGTACATCCAGTTCCGCCAGGACAACCCGACCGCCTCCAACGCGGAGGCGCTGGAGTCGATCGGCGAGGAGCCCTACTCCACGTCCACGGCACCGTTCAAGACCGGTCGCAGCGATACCCGCGACCAGAACAACATCATCGAGAACGCATCCGCTAACTGACGTCTCTCCCGGTATCACGCGAAGGGCTCCTGCACGATGAACGCAACAGTAAGAATCTTCGACGGACTGGTGGTCTTCCTCGCGATCCTGGCTATCGCGTACACCTACCTCACGGGCACCTCGCGTACGGGCATCGAGTGGGTGGGCTCCACCGCTCTCGTGCTCTCCGCCGGTCTGTGCCTGCTGATCGGTGGGTACCTCCGCTTCGTGGCACGGCGCATCAGCACGCTTCCCGAGGACTACGAGGAGGCGGAGATCTCCGACGGTGCCGGAGAGCTCGGATTCTTCAGCCCGCACAGCTTCTGGCCGTTCTTCATCGCCTCCTCGATCCTGATCGTCGGTTTCGGTGCGGCATTCTGGAACTGGTGGGTGCTGCTCGCTGGCGCGACCGCGTTGATCATCACCTCCTGCGCGCTGGTGTTCGAGTACCACTGGGGGCGCGAGAAGCACTGACGGCCCGCCCCGACGAGGCCCCTACCGCGATGAGCGGTGGGGGCCTCGTCTGTATGTGGACGCCGTCCGCAATCGGGATCTTGTCCCGCGCCTGGGTAATGCGGCTCTTCGCATCTGAGTGTGGG
>NZ_JAALDX010000415.1 GCF_014145095.1 Dietzia sp. SLG310A2-38A2
CGCGGGGCGCCGGACGGGCCACCTCACCGGGGACACGCCGCTGCGGCCCGGTGCGCGCCGGGTCGTGGGCTGTCGGCTGGGTGTCGGCTACGGACGGCATCGGCGTCAGCGTAACCGGACGGGGGGTCGCGGTGTCGGACGGTGTCGCTAGGGTGCGTGCATGGCATCACGGACCCCTCGAGCCACTCGAACCACTCGCGTCACTGTGGTGTCGGTGATGGCTCTCCTCGTCCTGGCCGGGTTGGGCCGGTGCGCGGATGTCGAGCAGGAGATGGGCGGCGGTGTCGGGATGCCCGTCTCGTCGTCATCCCTGGCCCCACCGCCCCATGCACCGATGCCGGATCCGGCGGCCCCGCCCGTTCCCGAGCCAGCACCGCCCGAGCAGGCACCGCCCGAGGCCGTCCCGCCGGGTGATCCGATGGTCGCGTCCGCACGGGTGGCCCTGCCCCAGCTGGAGATCAAGGGGCGCGCGCCCAAGACGGGATACGACCGCGACCTGTTCGGACAGGCGTGGTCCGACGACGTCTCCGTGGAGTTCGGACGCAACGGGTGCGACACGCGCAACGACATCCTGCGGCGCGATCTGCAGGACATCACGGTGCGACCGGGGACCCGGGACTGCGTGGTGCTCACCGGGGTGCTGTACGGGCCCTATACCGGCGAGCGGATCGAATTCGTGCGGGGCCAGGACACCTCGTCGGCGGTGCAGATCGACCACGTGGTGGCCCTGTCGGACGCGTGGCAGAAGGGCGCCCAGCAACTCACCGCCGACCAGCGACGCGACTTCGCCAACGATCCGCTCAACCTGTTGGCGGTGGCGGGTCACGCCAACCAGAGCAAGAGCGACGGTGACGCGGCCACCTGGCTCCCCCCGCGCCGGGAGTTCCGCTGCCCCCTGATCTCGCGGCAGGTCCTGGTCAAGGAGCGCTACGGGCTCTGGGTGACCCCGGCCGAGCACGAGGCCATGGAGCGGGTCCTGGCCCGTTGCGGTTGACCCTGCCGGCCCTGGTCAGAAATCGAAGAGGCCGCCGTCGAAGAAGCCCCCGCCGCCCCCGCCGTCGCCGCCGAACAGGCCGCCGTCGAAGAACCCGCCACCGTCTCCGCCGCCCTCGCCGCCCATGAGCCCGCCGTCGAAGAAGCCGTCGCCGCCGTCACCGCCGCCCATGTCGCTGACGTCCGCGCCACCCTCGCCGATCCCGGACTCGAAGTCCTGGCCGGAGTAGCCGATGCCCGACATCCCGGCGAACATCATGTTGAACATCATCATCGAGCCCATCATCCACACGCCCGTGTGCAGCGCGGAGGCCCACCACGGCTCCGAGTACCAGCCGGCCGGGACCGGTCGCCCGGCCACCACGCCGCCCGGGTAGTAGTGCGGGGTCTCGTCGCTCGGATCGGTCGCGGCCTTCATGGTCCGGCCCTCGACCTCGACGGTCCGGTCCTCGGTCACCCGGCCGGCACGTTCCTGGCCGTCGATCTTCGGCAGCTCCGGTCCGGGATCCAGGCCCATCGCCGCGCGGGCGGCCTGCACGTAGTACAGACCCTCGAGGGCGGTGTCCTTGGCCAGCCTCGCCTGGACCGGAGTGCGGGCGTTCTCGAGCTCCGTCACGGCCGCGGTGTAGCGCTCGGACGCATCGGCCATCGCCTGTTTGGAGGCCTCGTCGGTGCCGTCGAGGTTGAACACCTGACCACCGAGTCGCTCGACCCAGCGCGCGGCCTCGGCACGATGGTCCTCGAGATGGCGGTTGTCGTGCGCCTGCAGCTGCGTCTGGCCCTTGTTCTGACTGCGGGAGACCACGGCGACGGCCACCGCGATCACTGCGGCGATGAGGAGGAATTCCACGGGTCGACCTTTCTCGGTACTACCACCCGAGCGTACCGAGATTGTGCCCCGCCGGTCAGCGGCCGCCGGGCTCGGTGGGCGCGGCCCGATCGACTCCCAGTTCCGCCAGCACCGAGTCGGTGTCCGCACCGTGGTGTCGGGGACCGAACCGCACGGATCCGGGCGTGTCGGACAGCTTGATCGGGATGCCGACGCCGCGGTAGCCGTCGCGCTCGACGACCATCTCCCGATGCAGCACCTGGGGCATGGACAGCGCCTCGCCCACGTGGTTCACCGCCCCCGAGGGCACTCCCACCGCGCGGAGTCGATCCGTCAGGTCGTCACGACGGAGACCTGCGACGAGCCCACCGAGGATCGCCCGCAGCTCCTCCGAGTGCTCCAGACGGTCAGGGTTGGTGAGGAAACGCGGGTCGTCCACCAGTGCGCGGGCGTCCAGCGCCTCCGCCAGCGCCCGGAACTGACGATCGTTGCCGGCGCCGATGAAGAACGGTCCGTCCGAGCAGGTGAAGGTCTCGTACGGACAGATGGTCGGGTGCGCCACCCCGGTGCGCACCGGGGCCTCGCCCGTGGCGAACCATGTGCCCGCGTGCGGGTGCAGGATCGACACGGCGTTGTCGAGCAGGGCCAGGTCGACGAGCTGACCGCGCCCGGTCGTAGCCCGCACGTGCAGCGCCATGAGGATGCCACTCATCGCGTTGAGACTGGTGACGATGTCCACGAGTGGGATCCCGATCCGCATGGCCTCCCCGTCGGGCTCGCCGTTGATGCTCATCAGCCCCGAGAGCCCCTGGAGGACCGCGTCGTACCCGGGTGCGCCTCCGAGCGGTCCGTCCACCCCGTAACCGGTGATGCGGCAGTGGACCAGACGCGGGAAGCGCTCGGCGAGTTCGTCATCGCCGAATCCCCACTTCGCCAGGGTGCCGGCCTTGAAGTTCTCGATGAGCACGTCGGCGTCGTCGAGCAGCCTCGCGAGGACCGCCTGCCCCTCGTCGCTACGCAGATCGAGACTGATGTTCCGCTTGTTGCGGTTGAGCCCGTCGAAGTACGCGCTGTGGTCGTCCCGCACGAAGGGTGGCCCCCAGCCGCGGGTCTCGTCCCCGCCCGGCGGTTCGACCTTGATCACATCGGCGCCGTGGTCGGCCAACATCTGGCCGCACAACGGCCCGGCGAGGACCCGGGCCAGATCCACGACGCGGATGTCGGTGAGGGCACCGGTCTGTGGTGGCTCGGTCTGGTGCGGCACGGTCGGGTGCGGCACGGTCGGGTGTGGCACGGTCGGGTGTGGCTCGGTCACGGACTCAGGCTCCCGGTGCACGACCGGGGCCCACACCGTCGCCACCGACCCTGCCGAGGGTGACCCTGTCGAGCCACGCCGCGGCGCCGCCCTCGACGGCCGTGCCCTCGACGACCATCGGCCATGCACCGTCCATCCCGCCGGTGACCGCGGCGTCCGTGAGCAGGGCTTCCCAGAACGCCGCCGATCCGAACTCACCGCGCCACTGCACTGCGGGCAGGGTCAGACGGTGAAGGGTGTGTTCGTGCGTGGTCCCGATGGCCCCGTGGACCTGGTGGGCATTGCGGACGGCGACCGCGACGGCCTGCGAGGCCACACTGCGG
>NZ_JAALDX010000416.1 GCF_014145095.1 Dietzia sp. SLG310A2-38A2
TGCCGACGGGCCTGGCGGAGATCGAGGTGCGGCCCTACGCGGTCCCGATGCACCGGGTGATCCCGGGACTGGACCCCCAGCCGCATCGGATCGGGGTGGCCCTGATGAACCCCGTCGGCCGTGGTCACCTGCGGGAGGGGATCTCCGAGGGCGACAGCCTGCGGGTGGTGCTGGCCGACGACCCCCGCGACGCCTCCGCGCTCGACGAGGCCGCCGGGGTGGTCGCGGACCGCCTGGGGATCTCCGGTGGTGGGCCGCGGCCGGCGCCCGTCCCGTCGACCTCGCAGCACCTCGCGGGGTCGGCGCAGATCGGCGAGGTGGTCGACGACTCCGGCCGAGTCTTGGGCTGCGAGGGTGTGCGGGTGGCCGACGCCTCGGTGTTCCCGGTCCTGCCGCGGTGCGGCCCCTATCTCTCCGTCCTCGCGGTGGCCGAGGACCTCGCCGCGCGGGTGATCGCCGGGAACTCGTGGTAGAACCGATATGAGAACACGTTCCACCGCCGAGGTGGGAGTGCGGGCGGAAGGGTCACCATGACGAGTAGCGAGATCGAGACCCGGACGGCCGGACCCCGGCCGTTCACGCTCGCCGGTGCGGCCGGGATGCTCGTCGGCGACGTGTGGGAGCCGCTCGGTGATGCGGATCCGGTCGACGAGATCCTCATGCTGCACGGCGGGGCGCAGACCCGGAACTCGTGGAACCGCGCCGCCCGACGACTCGCGACCGAGGGGTACCGCGTCACGACGATGGACGCGCGGGGGCACGGGGACAGCGACTGGGCGGACGACGGGGACTACGACATCCACCGCATGGTCGATGATCTCGAGTTGATCGTCGCCGCCCGCTTTCCCGGCCGACTGCCGGTGCTCGTGGGCGCCTCGCTCGGGGGGTTGACCGGACTGCTGGCGCTGGGGACCGCCAAGCCCGTCGCCCGGGCGCTGGTGCTGGTGGACGTCACTCCGAAGATCGAGGCGAAGGGCGTCCAGCGGATCGGGGAGTTCATGCGGTCGGGGCTCGACGGGTTCGCGGACCTGGAGGCGGCCGCGGATGCGATCGCCGCCTACCAGCCGGATCGTCAGCGCCCGTCGAACCTCGACGGGCTTCGCAAGAATCTCCGCCAGAAGGGCGACGGCCGGTGGTACTGGCACTGGGACCCGCGCTTCGTCGCCGGCGCCACCGGGGACAACGCCGAGATCGGGAACGACTACTTCGAGGGGATCGTGCCTCACGTCAGCGAGCCGACCATGCTCATCAGGGGGTCGCGATCGGACATCGTCAGTGACGACTCGGTGGCCCACCTGCTGCGCCACCTGCCGCACGCGTACACCCACGAGGTGGCGGACGCCGGTCACATGGTGGCCGGTGACGACAACGCGGTGTTCCTGGACCAACTCGAGTGGTTCCTGGCGGAGATCCTCGGATCCCCGCCCCGCTCGGGGGCGCAGGGGGAATAACCCCGATCGGGCGACGTTGTTCCTCACTGCACGATCTTGAATACCCACACGGGTATGGTCCGTGCGAGAAGGTCGTCGCAGGCGCGGGCTGTCCGTAGGCTGGCGACGAGAGACGACGGGACGAGAGTCGCCCCGTCCCGCTAGGAGGGCATTCGTATGACCACCGTCGACATCACGACCGCCGACTTCGAGAAGACCGTCACCGACAACGACATCGTCCTGGTGGACTTCTGGGCCGAGTGGTGTGGCCCCTGCAAGGCCTTCGGGCCGGTGTTCGAGAAGGTCTCCGGCAAGAACCCCGAGCTGACCTTCGCGAAGGTCGACACCGACGCGGAGCAGCAGCTGGGCGCGATGCTGCAGATCCAGTCGATCCCCACGCTCATGGCGTTCCGCGAGGGCATCGCCGTGTTCCGTCACTCCGGTGCGATCCCGGAGCAGGCGCTCGACGACCTGGTCGAGCAGATCAAGGGACTGGACATGGACGAGGTACGCAAGGCTGTCGAAGAGGCCCAGGCACAGCAGGGCGACGCCCAGGCCTGAGTCGGGCCGCTCCCTCCGGCGCGCACGCGCGTAGAAATTGGAACAGGTTCTCGATTCGCCGATCCGCGGTGTACCGATGCGGATATCGTGATGAGAACACGTTCCAGTGACGGGATCACCCCGTCGCGCCCGGAGGGAGTCGAATGAAGACCAAGGCCGCCATCGCCCGAGAGCTGGGCAAGCCGTTCGAGATCGTGGAGGCCGAGCTCGACGGCCCCCACTTCGGCGAGGTGCTCGTCAAGTGGAAGGTCGCCGGACTCTGCCATTCGGACCTCCACATCCGGACCGGTGACCTCCCGGGCCGGCTCCCCATCGTGGTCGGACACGAGGGGGCGGGAGTGGTCGAGGCGGTCGGCCCGGGCGTGACCCACGTCAAGGCCGGTGACCATGTGGTGGGGTCGTTCATCCCGGCGTGCGGGAAGTGTCCCGCCTGTGCGCGGGGGATGTCCAACCTGTGCGATGGCGGCCTCAACGGGACGATCGGCGAGATGGCCGACGGTCGGTACCCGTTCGCTCTCGAGAACGGTGAGACCGCGGGTGCGATGTGCACCCTCGGTACGTTCTCCCAGTACACCGTGGCCAACATGAACTCGGTGGTCAAGGTTCAGGACTGGATTCCGTTTGAGGTCGCCGCGCTGGTCGGCTGCGGTGTCACCACCGGCTGGGGCTCGTCCGTGTACTCGGCCGACGTCAAGGCCGGCGACACCGTCGTCGTCTTCGGTGTCGGCGGTATCGGGATCAACGCGGTGCAGGGCGCCAGGCACGCCGGCGCCCGGTTCATCCTCGCCATCGACACGGACGAGTCGAAGCTGGCCAAGGCCAAGGAGTTCGGCGCCACCCACGTCTACTCGGACGTGGAGCAGGCCAAAGCCGAGCTCCCGGGTCTGACCTGGGGCCTCATGGCGGAGAAGGCCATCATCACGATCGGCGTCGCCGACGCCAAGGTGACCTCTGACGCGGTCGACATGGTGGGTAAGCGGGGCGTCGTGGTCCTCACGTCGATGGGCGGTCTGGACAACCAGTCCATCAACCTCACCGGCCTGTTCGTCTCGCAGTACGAGAAGACCATCAAGGGCTCGCTCTTCGGCTCGGCGAACGCGTTCCACGACATCCCGAACCTCCTCCGGTTGTGGGACGAGAAGCAGATCATGCTCGACGAGCTCGTCACCCACCGCTTCACCCTCGACCAGATCAACGAGGGGTACGAGATCATGGAGGCCGGCGGCGACGGCATGGTCCGCGGGATCATCGTCCACGACGACTGACCCTTCCGGCTCTGCCGGCACGACCGGCGCTGCAGGCGAGACCGCAGCAACCGTGGGCCCCGGATCCCCTCGAGAGGGGTGGACCGGGGCCCTCGCCGTATCCCCGACTGGACACCGATACCCCCACGGGTACACTGGAGTCCTGGATCGACACCCGTATCCGCGAGAGAGCAGGAGGGCCCGAGATGGCTGACGACGAGGCGAGGACGCAGGTGCTCAACCGGCTGCGCCGTGCGCGGGGACAGCTCAACGCGGTGATCGACATGGTCGAGCAGGAGCGCCCCTGCAAGGAGGTCGTCACGCAGCTGGCGGCGGTCTCCAAGGCGCTGGACCGCGCCGGGTTCAAGATCATCAGCACCAACATCCAGGAGTGCCTGGCCGGCGACGGCGAGTCCGGCGAGGACGGGATCACTGTCGCCGAGTTGGAGAAGCTCTTCCTCTCGCTCGCCTGACCGCTGGCCGGAGCCGTGGGATGCTGGCCCCGGAACGCGGAGACACCACCCGACCACAGACGTGAGGACTGCGACATGGACGTCGGAATCGGTACGTACACGGCGATGGGATTCGACGAGGCGGTGGAGGCGACCCGCGAGGCGCTCGCCGAACGCGGCTTCGGGATACTCCACGAGATCGATCTCACGGCCACACTCAAGAAGAAGATCGACAAAGACATCGAGCGTGTCCTGATCCTCGGGGCGTGTAACCCCGGGTTCGCCGGTGAGGCGTTCGACGTGAGCAAGGAGGTCGCTCTGCTGCTGCCCTGCAACGTCGTGGTCCGCGAGTCGTCCGGGGGCTGCGTCATCGAGGCACAGAACCCGGCGCTGCTGGCACAGGTCATCTCGGGCGGTCTGCAGGACATGGCCGACGACTTGTCCGCGCAGATGCGGTCAATGATGAAGGACCTCACCCGCTGAGTAGCCTGGGGGCATGACCCAGGAGCCGTACACCGACCCGCGGGCCCTCGCTCAGCAGAGACTGGAGGCGATGGTGGGGCGGGGAGAGCTGTCCCTCGCCGAGTTCTCGGACCGAGCCGCCAGGATCTGGTCCGCGACCTGCCCCGCCGAGCTGGAGGTGGCCCTGAGCGGACTGCCGCTGGGTCCCGCCGCGGGGCCCGGTCCGGCTCCGGCTCACCCGCCGGCCATCCGGCAACCCGGGGCGATCACCGTCGACGAGAGCCAGAAGAAGACCTCGGTCTTCGACACGCTCAAGCGGGAAGGCCGGTGGTCCCTCCCTGACGACTACCGGCTGACTTCCTGGATGGGCGAGATCTACCTCGACGCCCGTGAGGCAGTGGTCGATCGACCGCGCACCCACATCCAGCTCGACCTGTGGGCTGCCAACGCCAAGATCCTGCTCCCCCCGGGCGTCTCGGTCGCTGTGACCGGCAACCGGACGTGGTCCGAGCTCAAGATCGACGAGGGGCGTTACGACATCCGTGGTGGACCACACCTGGACTTCGAGATCAACGGCTTCATGGCCGGTGTGAAGATCAAGATCCTCGCGGCGGGGGAGCGGATCCCCAAGACCTGGAAGTGGTTCTAGGAGGGTCGACTGCGCCGCCGCCACACCGTGTGCCGGTGCCGGACCTCGTCGTCGTGCCCGTCGACGCGGCTCCGCGGATCGGTGATCCACTCGCCGACCTCGACCCTCTCCCACGTCCCGTCCAGCTCCGGGGCCAGCACGGTCCCAGGGGCGTCCGCGTCGATCTCGGTGACCAGGCACTCGTCCGCCGCACCGAGCGCGGCGGCGTAGATCTGTCCGCCGCCCATCACCGCCGCGTCCGGGCCGGCCGACGCCAGCGCCTCGGTCACCGATGTCGCGCGCTCGACGCCCTCGGCCGACCATCGGGCGTCCCGGGTGCACACGATATTGCGTCGGCCGGGCAGCGGCCGGAAGCGGGCAGGGATCGAGTCCCAGGTGGCCCGTCCCATCACCACGGGGCGCCCGGTGGTGGCCTGCTTGAAGTACGCCAGGTCCTCCGGGATGTACCAGGGCATGTCACGGCCGTCGCCGATCACCCCGCCGCGGGCCTGCGCCCACACCATCCGCACCGCCACAGTCGTCGCCTTCCGGCTCAGACCGCGACCGGGGCCTTGATGCCCGGGTGATGGCTGTAACCGACCACGTCGAAGTCCTCGAAGCGGTAGTCGAAGATCGAGTCCGCCCGGCGCAGGCGCAGCTCCGGGTAGGGGTAGGCCTCGCGGGCCAGCTGCGTCCGCACCTGATCGACATGGTTGTCGTAGATGTGGCAGTCGCCCCCGGTCCAGACGAACTCGCCCACCTCGAGCCCGACCTGCTGCGCCACCATGTGGGTGAGCAGCGAGTAGGAGGCGATGTTGAACGGCACCCCCAGGAAGAGGTCGGCGCTGCGCTGGTAGAGCTGGCAGCTCAGCTTGCCGTCGGCCACGTAGAACTGGAACAGCAGGTGACAGGGCGGCAGGGCCATGTCCGTCAGTTCGCCCACGTTCCACGCGGAGACGATGTTGCGCCGCGAATCCGGGTCGGACCGGAGCAGGTCGACCGACGCCGCGATCTGGTCGATGTGCCGACCGTCAGGGGTGGGCCAGGAGCGCCACTGCACCCCGTAGACGGGTCCGAGCTCGCCGCGCTCGTCGGCCCACTCGTCCCAGATGCTCACGCCGTTCTCGCGCAACCAGCCCACGTTGGAGTCGCCGCGCAGGAACCACAGCAGTTCGTAGGCCACCGACTTGAAGTGGACGCGCTTGGTGGTGACCAGGGGGAATCCCGCCGCCAGGTCGTAGCGCAGCTGGTGGCCGAACACGCTCCGGGTGCCCGTTCCCGTGCGGTCGGCCTTGGGCGTGCCCTGCTCCAGGACGAGTCGGAGCAGGTCCTCGTACGGGGTGGGGACGGTCATGACCGGCAGTCTACGTTCGAGTCGCCTGGGCGGCCTGCGCGGCCAGGATCTTCTCGGTGAGCTCGGGGCGACAGATCAGGACGTCCGGGGAGTGGGTGTCGGGCTTGTTGAACAGGATGGGCGTCCCGTCGAGCCGGGAGGCGTGCAACCCCGCGGCGAGGGCGACGCCCACCGGCGCCGCCTGGTCCCACTCGTCCTGCCCCCCGGCGTGGAGGTAGGCGTCCGCGTCGCCGAGCAGGACCGACAGCATCTTGGCACCGGCGGAGCCCATGGGCCGCACCTCGAGGCCGACCGCGTCCGCCACCTGCAGCGCCCCGGGCGGCGGGTTGTTGCGGCTGATGACCATGGTTCCCGAGTGGGGGCCGTCCACGTGGTCGACCTGGTCCGAGCGGAAGACGCGTCCCGAGTCGGGGAGCCCGACTGAGGCGACGGTGGGGTGACCGTCGACGACGAGCGCGACGTGGACCGACCAGTCCGAGCGGCCCGTGGAGAACTCCTTGGTGCCGTCGATCACGTCGATGATCCAGACGCGGGACTTCTCCAGCCTGCTGAGGTCATCGGAGACCCCCTCGGAGAGGGTGCCGTCGTCCGGGCGGTGCACGGCCAGCACCTCGTCGGTCCAGTTCTGCGCGACCTCGTTGGCGACGCGTGCGAGCGAGCGCCCGCGGAGCAGCCCCCCGGCGCGCGTGCCCCGGACGATGTCCCCGATCCCCGTGGCGAGGAAACAGGCGAGGTCGTCGTCGTCGAGTTCGCGCATGCTGTCGCTGTGCATGCTCACAGTCTTGCGCATGCCGACACTCTACGGAGGTGGGGTGTAGTTCGGAACGATGTCGGAGGCGTGCGACATCATGAGTTCATGTCCGACGCACTGGAGCGGTTCCACCCGGCCACAGCCTCGTGGTTCCGTGGGGCGTTCGACCGGCCCACCCCCGCGCAGGAGGGGGCGTGGGCGTCCCTGGCGAGCGGCGCCCACACGCTCGTCGTGGCCCCCACGGGGTCGGGCAAGACCCTGTCGGCGTTCCTGGACTCGCTCGACCGGCTGATGTTGAACGGTGCGGGCGGCCGGGACGGCAGCAGTGACGGCGCGGACGCGCCCTCGCCCGGCACCCGCGTCCTGTACATCTCCCCGCTCAAGGCGCTGGCCGTGGACGTCGAGCGCAATCTCCGGGCGCCGCTCGCCA
>NZ_JAALDX010000417.1:0-14754 GCF_014145095.1 Dietzia sp. SLG310A2-38A2
CGGCGCCTCGGCACCGGCACCGCTCAGTGCACGGGCGACCACATCACGGGCCTCGGCGGTCCGTGCGCGGTCGCCGGTGAGCACCGCGACCACCATCTCGTCGCGGCGGACGACCGCGGGCGTCACCGCCGTGCCGGAGCTGACGGCGTCCGACCGCACACAGAAGGTGCGGTCCTGTTCGGCCTCCGCGGCGACCCTGGCGTTGACCAGCGAGTCCTTGGTGGCCGCCACCACGTACCAGGCGCCTTCGAGGTCGCCTGATCGGTACTCGCGGGCCTCCCACCGGATCCGCCCGGAATCGACGAATCCCTGCAGCGTGGGCGTGATCTCCGGACTCACCAGATGGACGGCGGCGCCCGACTCGAGGAGGACCGGGATTCGGCGCTGGGCCACCGACCCACCGCCGATCACCACGACCCGACGGCCTTCGAGGTCCAAACCGACGGGGTACGGGTTCACGGGCCGGATCATGTCGCCGATCCTATCCGCCGTCGGTGGCCGCGACCGCCTCGGCCCCGAGGGACTGTGACACGCATCATCCCCCGGTCACAGTGACGCGGCGACCGGGGGATGACGGGGTGTACGGGGCGGGTTCCGGCCCGCTCTCAGGCCCTCTGATCGAGCCTGAGGGTGCGGGTCGACCGCTCGAACTGCTCGGCGAACAGTCCCTCCTCCGCGGCCAGGTCGCGACCGAGGGACGGGATCATCTCCTGCAGTGCTGGCTTCCAGTCCGCGAAACGGCTCGGGAAGCAGCGCTGGAGTACGTCGACCATCGCGTCGACCGCCGTGGACGCACCGGGCGACGCACCCAGCAGACCGGCGATCGACCCGTCGGCGGCGTTGACCACGGCGGTGCCGAACTCGAGGGTGCCACCGCGACCGTTGGGCTTGATCACCTGGACCCGCTGGCCCGCGACGACCTTCTCCCACTCGCCGTCCTGCGCGGACGGCACGAAGTCCCTGAGCGTGTCGACACGCGCGCCGTGATTCTTGGCGAGCTCGGTGATGAGGTACTTGACCAGACCCATCTCGGTGAGCCCGATGTTGGCCATCGGCAGCAGATTGCCCGGTCGGATGCTCGAGGGCAGGTCCATGAAGCTGCCCATCTTGAGGAAC
This sequence comes from Dietzia sp. SLG310A2-38A2, assembly GCF_014145095.1. Lineage (GTDB taxonomy): Bacteria > Actinomycetota > Actinomycetes > Mycobacteriales > Mycobacteriaceae > Dietzia. The sequence continues at coordinate 1,117 of NZ_JAALDX010000417.1, forward strand.
TTGGGGGTCCATCCGGCGAACGGGCCGAAGAGCAGGCCCTTCCTGCCGTCGATGACGCGGGTGTCGAGGTGGGGCACCGACATCGGCGGCGCGCCGACCGACGCCTGGCTGTACACCTTGGCCTGGTGTTGATCGACGAGGTCGGGGTTGGTGCAGCGCAGCCACTGGCCACCGACGGGGAACCCGCCGATGCCCTTGATCTCCGGAATGCCCGACTTCTGCAGAAGGTGAAGGGCACCCCCGCCGGCTCCGACGAAGACGAACTTCGCGTCCACCGTCCGCTCGTCTCCGGTGTGGCGGTTGGCCACGGTCAGCCGCCAGGTGCCGTCGGTGTTGCGCTCGAGGTCCTTGACCTGGTTCTGGTAGTGGACCTCGGTGCCCGTCCGGGTGAGGTACTTGACGAACTGTCGGGTGAGGGCGCCGAAGTTCACATCGGTGCCGTTCTCGAAGTGACTGAGGGCGAAGGGCTGCTCGGCGGACCGGCCGCGAGCCATGAGTGGGACGAGCCGCTCGAGCTCTCCGAAGTCAGTGGTGTGACCCATCCCGGGGAACAACGGGTGGCCCGCGAGCTTGTCGTATCGCTTCCGCAGGTAGTCCTGCCCGGCCTCGCCGGCGACGAAACTCATGTGGGGGACCGGGCGGATCCACTCCGTCGGGTCGCCGAGGATCGTGTTCTCCACGGCGTAGGACCAGAACTGCCGGGAGACCTGGAACTTCTCGTTGACGCCCACGGCCTTGGTGATGTCCACGTCACCGTCTGCGGTCTTGGGCGAGTAGTTGAGCTCGCAGAGCGCGGAGTGCCCGGTGCCCGCGTTGTTCCACGCGTCGGAGGACTCCAGCGCGGGTCCCTCGAGGCGCTCGAAGATCTCGATCTGCCAGTCGGGCTGGAGGCGACGCAACAGGGCCCCGAGCGTCGCGCTCATGGTGCCCGCGCCGATGAGCGCCACATCAGTCGTTCCGTGCTTTGCCACCTGGTCTGCAGTCACCGGCTACCCTCGCTAATTGGTCGTGGACCCGAATTGGAATCGACGCGGGCCCGTCCGGCGACCCCGCGTCCACCGGATCCCAAGACTACTCACCGGCCTGCCCCCGCGGCACACCGGACTAGGGTGGTCGTCGTGTCTCCGCCCTCCCCCGATGCCGTCTCCCCCACCGGATCCGATGCGCAGTGGACGCCGGACCTGTTGGGCCCGTCCTACCGCCGCCGCGAGCTCCCACTCGGTACGGATCCGGACGGCGAGGGACCGATCTCAGCCACTCTCGTACGGCACGAGGACGCACCGGCGAAGCCCGTCGCCGCCCTGCTGGTGGTCCACGGCCTGTCCGACTACTTCTTCCACACCCATCTCGCCGAGTTCCTCGCAGATCGCGGGATCGCCACCTACGCCGTGGACCTGCGCAAGTGTGGACGCTCGAGGCGGGACGGCCTGACGCCGCACTTCACCACCGACCTGGAGAGGTACGACGACGAGCTGGACCAGTCGCTGGCCGTGATCACCGCCGAACACCCCGGACTCCCGGTTCTCGTGGCCGCCCACTCCACGGGCGGGCTTGTGGTGCCGCTGTGGCTCGGCCGGCGCCGCGACCGGGGCTCGGTGGACCCCGTCGTGGGGCTGATCCTGAACTCACCCTGGTTCCAGCTCGACGTCCCCGACCGCGCCCGCCCATTGTTGGACCCGGTCATCCGAACCCTGGGCTCCGCCAGGCCCTACTACCGGCTCCCCCTGAAGACCTCGGGCCGGTACGTGGCGAGCACCCACATCGACCACGACGGGGATTTCCACTTCGACACCGCGCTCAAACCCCCGGGCGGGGTCGGGGTCCGGGCCGGATGGTTGGCGGCCGTCCGCCGGGCGCAGAAGCGACTGCAGGCCGGGGTACACCTTCCGCTGCCCGTGCTCCTGCTACGGTCCACGGCGTCGTCCGTGGGCTCGCGGAGCGGGGACGGCGTGCTCGACGTCGACACCGACCTGATCCTCGACGTCCGCTCGATGGAGCGTTTCGCCGACCGGGTCTCGGACCGGGTCACGGACATCCCCGTCGACGGCGCCCGACACGACGTGTTCCTCTCCCGCGCGGACGTGCTCGAGGTGGTCTTCCGGCACCTCGGCGACTGGCTGGACCAGATCCTCGCACCCCACACCAAGGAGTCCTGACGACCATGACCCAGACCCCCTCCCGGCATTTCGACCTCATCGTGATCGGCACCGGCAGCGGAAACTCGTTGATCGACGAGTCGTTCGATGACAAGTCCGTGGCGATCTGCGAGAAGGGAACCTTCGGCGGGACCTGTCTCAACGTGGGCTGCATCCCCACCAAGATGTTCGTCTACGCCGCCGATACCGCCGTCTCCGTGGCGCACTCGAGCACGTACGGCGTCGACTCGACGCTCGACGGCGTCCGGTGGCCCGACATCGTCTCGCGGGTGTTCGACCGTCGGATCGACCCCATCGCCTCCAGCGGTGAGGACTACCGGCGCACCCGCTGCGAGAACGTCACCGTGTACGACGGTCACGCGACCTTCGTGGGTCCGCGAACCATCGACACGGGGACCGGGGAGATCATCACGGCCGACTCCGTGGTGATCGCCGCAGGGGCCCGCCCCCTGATCCCCCAGATCGTCACCGACGCCGGCGTGGCCTTCTACACCAGCGACGACGTCATGCGGATCCCCGAGCTGCCCAGGTCGATGGTGATCCAGGGCTCCGGCTTCATCGCCTGCGAGTTCGCCCACGTGTTCTCGGCTCTCGGCGTCGAGGTGACGGTGATCGGACGCTCGGACGTGCTGCTCAAGCACGTGGACCGCGAACTGGCCGAGCGGTTCACCGAGCAGGCCGGCAGGAGGTGGGACGTCCGCCTCGGACAGCAGATCACGACGATGACCGCGACGGGAGCGGACCGGCGCGGAGTCGAGATCACCTTCGAGGACGGTTCGACCTGCTCCGGCGACGCACTCCTGGTGGCGACCGGCCGGATCCCCAACGGCGATCTCCTGGGACTCGACGCGGCCGGGGTGGAGATGGACATCGAGCGCGTCCGCGTCGACGAGTACGGCCGCACCACCGCGGACGGCGTGTGGGCCTTCGGGGACGTGAGCTCGCCCTACCAGCTCAAGCACGTCGCCAACCACGAGCAGCGGGTGGTCGGGCACAACCTGCGGCACCCGGACGACCTCCACCCCGTCAATCACCGACACGTCCCCTGGGCGGTGTTCACCTGGCCGCAGATCGCCTCGGTGGGTCTGACGGAAGCCGAGGCCCGGGAGGCCGGCTTCGACATCACTGTCAAGGTCCAGGACTACGGCGACGTGGCATACGGCTGGGCTATGGAGGACTCGGTCGGGTGCTGCAAGCTCATCGCGGACCGCGCCACCGGGTTGCTCGTGGGCGCCCACATCATGGGTGCCCACTCACCGTCACTGATCCAGATCCTCATCCAGGCCATGGAGTTCGAGATCACCGTTCCCGAGCTCGCGCGTCGCCAGTACTGGATTCACCCTGCAATGGCCGAGGTGGTCGAGAATGCCCTGCTCGGGCTGGACTTCCCGGACCGGGGCTTCTAGCCCGCAGCCCCGGCGGGCCTCACCCGACCACGAAGTCCGCCGGGTCGATCGAACTCACCTGGCGCCGGTATCGGAAAGTGAAGGTGGGCCACAGCGTCGAGTTCCGGCCCCGTGAATCGATGTACCAGCTCGAGCATCCGCCGTCGTTCCACACAGTGCCGGCGAGTTCGCGATCCATCCGGTCGGAATACCGGTCGACGGCCTCCTCCCGCACCTCCACGGTCCCCCGATCCGCACCCCGTGACAAGCCGAGCAGCCTGATGACATGCTCGGCCTGCGACTCGAGCATGTAGACGATCGACGAGTGCCCGAGGTTGGTATTGGGCCCGTACAGCAGGAAGAGGTTGGGGAACCCGGCCACGGTCACCCCGTTGAACGCACGAGGGCTGCCGTCCCAGTGGGCGGCGAGGGTCCTACCGTCCGCACCCGTGACGAGCCTCGCGACGGGCGGCTCGGTGGGAGTGAACCCGGTCGCGAAGATGATCACGTCGGCGGGGTGCTCGGTCCCACCGGCGTCGACGAGGCCGTCCGGGGTCACCGAGCCCGCGGCTCCGGACACCAGGGTGACGTCCCGTCGGCAGAGCGCCGGAAGCCACTGGCTGGTCAGCAGCACCCGCTTGCACCCGATCGAGAAGCCCGGGGTGAGTGCCTTCCGCATCCGCCGGTCCCGCACCTTGACCAGCAGGTAGAACCGGGCGAACATCTCGAAGAACCGGAGGAGGAGCCGGGCCCGGGTGAACGCCAGGACGTAGAGCTCGCGGCCCGCGTAGACCCGACCACGGACGATGCGTTGCAGAACCGGAAAGCGCCGGTACAACTCGCGGCGACGCCCGGAGATGGAACGGTCGAACCGGGGCAGGATCCAGCCGGGCGTCCGCTGGAAGACGGTGACGTGGTCGGCGGTGCCGGCGATCTCCGGCACGAACTGCACGGCCGAGGCACCCGTCCCCACCACCGCGACCCTCTTGCCGGCGAGAGGGATGTCGTGCCGCCACCTCGAGGAATGGAACACCTCGCCGTCGAAGTCGTCCATCCCCGGGAGGCCGGGCACCGAGGGCGCGGAGAGCGCGCCCGTCGCGACGACGAGACGGCGGGCCCGCACCTGGCCACGGTTGGTGTCGACGACCCACTCGGCGGCGTCGCCGTCCCACCGCGCGCCGGTGAGTTCGCAGGAGGTGACGAGCCGATCACGGAGCCCGATCCTGTCCGCGACACCCACGAGGTAGGCCTGGATCTCGCCCTGTCGACCGAACGCGTGCGACCAGTCGGGGTGTACGTGATGGGACAACGAGTACAGGGCGGTGGGCACGTCGCAGGCGCACCCCGGGTAGGTGTTGTCGCGCCAGGTCCCCCCGACCTCGTCGGCGGCCTCGACCACCATGAGGTCCCCGCCCCGGCCCTCCCGCAGGAGACGATCGGCCATCGAGATCCCGCCGAACCCGGCTCCGACGACGAGGATGTCGACATGGTCTACAGGTCCGCGGGGGGTGTCGATCATGGTTGGCATTGTCGCGCGAGCTGTCCACGGCTCACGGCCACATGGGGATGATCGTCCGACTCGGATCGTCAGGGCGCCGGATCCGAGCCGGCGGCCGCGGCCTCAGCTCCCGCTCGGCAGCGTCAACACCTCGTAGCCGTCCTCGGTGACCAGGACCGTGTGCTCGAACTGTGCGGTCCATGCCTTGTCCGCCGTGGTCACCGTCCAGTCGTCGTCCCACACGTCGAACCCGGGTCCACCCAGAGAGATCATGGGTTCCACGGTCAGCGTCATCCCGGGCTCCAGGACCTCTGTCCGCGACGGCTCGTCGTAGTGGAGCACCACCAGCCCGTTGTGGAATGTCGGCCCCACCCCGTGCCCGGTGAACTCCCGGACCACCGTGTAGTCGAACCGCCGTGCGTACGACTCGATGACACGCCCGATCACGTTGACCTCTCGTCCGGGACGGATGGCCTTGATCCCGCGGTTCATGGCCTCTCGCGTCCGTTCGACCAGGAGCCTGTTCTCCTCGGCGACCTCGCCCGCCAGGAAGGTGGAGTTGGTGTCACCGTGGACGCCGTCGATGTAGGCGGTGACGTCGATGTTGACGATGTCCCCGTCGCGGATCACGGTCGTGTCCGGGATGCCGTGGCAGATCACCTCGTTGAGGGACACGCAGCTGGACTTGGGGAACGCCTTGTACCCCAGCGTCGACGGGTAGGCGCCGTGGTCGCACATGTACTCGTGGGCGATCCGGTCGATCTCGTCGGTCGTGACCCCGGGTGCCACCGCCTGTCCCGCCACGACGAGGGCATCGGCCGCTATCGAGCACGCCCTGCGCATCGCCTCGATCACCTCGGCGGTCTGTACCCACGGCTCACCGTTGGCCTCGTCGACCCGGTCGCGCCAGACGTACTCCGGCCGCGGGATCGACTCGGGAACCGTCCGGATCGGGGTGGGCTCGCCGGGGACGAGGGGCTGACGGGTCGAGGTGGTCATGGTTCAAGGATAGGTGCGTTCGGGTGCGCGCTGCCGACCCGGTCCCGAGACCGGATCCCCCCCGCGCCGCCACCGGGGCCGGCAGGTCACATCAGGACGCTCGCGTAGTCGACCACGTCGATCATCCCGACCCGCCGGTACGCCGCGCGGGCGGCGGTGTTGGATCCGTTGACCACCAGCGACGGGGTCAGTCGACCGGACTGGAGGGCGGCGCACACCGCGGCGATCCCGCCGGTCCCGAGTCCCGCGCCCCTGCGTCCGGGGCGGGCCCAGACCCCCTGGATCTGCGCGGACCACGGAGAGATGGCGGCGACGTCGGCCTTGAAGAACACCTCGCCGTCGTCGACCCCCACCCAGGTCCTCCCCCGCGCGAGGGAGCGCGCGACCCGGCGGCGGAACGGGATGCCCGAACCCACGGCGAACGGATCGGACCCCAACTCCTCGCGGTACATCGCCGCCGCGGCGGCGAGCACCTGCTCGAACTCGACGATCGTCGCGGTTCGGATACCGCCGAGCACGAGGGACTGGTCCACCGGCCCCTGCAGCGACATGAGTACCTGCGAGTCGCGATACTCCCTAGGGGGACCCCAGCAGGAACCGAGGGCGTCCCACAATGCGGAGACCTGATCCCTCCGCCCGTGTACGGACATGGGACCGAACCCGAGGCCCGCCACCGCGAGACCGAGCGCGTGGTGGTCGTGCGCGTCACCGCGGAGCGGTAGGACCGAGCTCCCCACGAACACCAACGACGTCTCGGGGCCACCCAGCGTGAGGAACCGCCCCTCCGGCCCGGGGACCGCGCCGGACGCGGCGAACTTCTCCGCCGCGGGGCACGACACCAGTGGGTCGGATTCGAGGACCCCGAGCAGCGCGCGGGCCTCGGAGGGGCTTACCCCGCGGCAACCACCGGTCGCTGCCTCCGGCGCAGCCGTATCGGTCATCGGTCTATCGCGTGACCTTGACCAGGGGCCCCTGACCCGCTTCGGCCTCGCCGACGGGCTCGCCCAACTCCTCGGCGATCCGCATGGCCTCCTCGATCAGGGTCTCGACGATCATCGCCTCCGGCACGGTCTTGATGACCTCGCCCTTGACGAAGATCTGGCCCTTGCCGTTGCCCGAGGCCACGCCGAGATCGGCTTCACGCGCCTCACCGGGCCCGTTGACCACGCACCCCATGACGGCCACCCGCAAGGGGACGGTCATCCCCTCGAGACCGGCGGTGACCTCGTCGGCGAGCTTGTAGACGTCCACCTGGGCACGACCGCACGACGGGCAGGAGACGATCTCGAGTTTGCGCGGACGCAGGCCCAGAGACTGCAGGATCTGCGAACCGACCTTGATCTCCTCCACCGGCGGCGCGGAGAGCGAGACCCGGATGGTGTCGCCGATCCCCTCGGAGAGCAGTGCACCGAACGCCACGGCGGACTTGATCGTGCCCTGGAAAGCCGGGCCGGCCTCGGTCACGCCGAGGTGCAACGGGTAGTCGGTCTGTGCGGCGAGCTGGCGGTAGGCCTCCACCATGATCACCGGGTCGTTGTGCTTGACCGAGATCTTGATGTCGCCGAACCCGTGCTCCTCGAACAGCGAGGCCTCCCACATCGCCGACTCGACGAGTGCCTCCGGAGTGGCCTTTCCGTACTTGGCGAGCAGGCGCGGATCGAGGGACCCCGCGTTGACGCCGATCCGGATGGGGATGCCCGCGGCGCCGGCCGCCTTGGCGACCTCTTCGACCCGTCCGTCGAACTCTTTGATGTTGCCGGGGTTGACGCGCACCGCCGCGCACCCTGCATCGATCGCCGCGAAGATGTACTTGGGCTGGAAGTGGATGTCCGCGATCACGGGGATCGGTGACTTACGCGCGATGGTCTCCAGCGCGTCGGCGTCCTCCTGGCGGGGACATGCCACACGTACGATGTCGCAGCCCGACGCCGTGAGCTCGGCGATCTGCTGGAGGGTGGAGTTGACGTCGTGGGTCTTGGTGGTGGTCATGGACTGGACCGACACCGGATGATCGCTGCCCACGCCGACCTGGCCCACGAACAGCTGCCGCGTCTTCCGTCGCGGCGCGAGGACCGGCGGCGGACCGTCTGGCATTCCCAGTCCGACGGGGATGGAGGAGGAGTCGTTCACAACAGGGCCTTCCGTAGGGGCTGCCAGCCGGGTGCTCGCGGGTCCCGCCCACCATTATCCGCGTTCCGGGGCGCGGGGGCGAGATCGGGAGTGCGCACGCTCATCCTGTCAGCAGTATGGGGTTGACGAAGTCCGCCGTGATGACGATCGCGGATACACCCATCAACAGGACGAACACCCCGATGGTGACCGGCGCGAGTTTCTCGTAGTCCGCCGGCCCGCCGGGCGCCAGGCCGCGCAGTCGTCGCAGCGCGTCCCGGATCTTCTCGTAGAACACCACCGCGATGTGACCACCGTCGAACGGGGTGAGCGGGACCAGGTTGAACGCGCCGAGGAACAGGTTCAGCCCGGCGAGGAAGAGCAGGAACAGCCACCAGGCACCCTGCTCGGCGGCCTGGCCGCCGATGTGACTCGCACCCACCACCGAGACGGGCGAGTCATCGGCCCGCTCGGCCCCGAAGATCGACGCCGCCACCGCGGGGATCTTGGACGGGAACGAGAGGAGGCCCTCGACCGTGGCCTCGATCATCTCCCCTGTGAACACGAAGGTCGCCGGGACCGCTCCGAGCGCGTCGTAGGTGTTGACGGTCTGGTAAGCGGGGTCATCGAGGATCTCCTGGGGGATGCCGTCCTCGGACAGCTGCACCCCCAGCGCTCCCCTCGCCTGTCCTTCCACGGATGACGAGGTGAGGCTCGCCGTCGTCGTCACGGTCTCCCCCGCGCGGTCGATCGTGACCGGCACGGTCTCGCCGGGACGCGCGGAGACCACCTCGGACAGGTCGGCCCAGCTGCCCACCGGCAGGCCGTCCACGGACGTGATCCGGTCGCCGGCCAGGATTCCGGCCTCACCCGCCGGTCCCACGCCGACACCACACCGGTCCGCCCCCGCACAGGTGTCTCCCACCACCGCCGCGACCCTGTCGGTGGGGATCGGTTGGACATCGCGGTTGACCAGGCCCCAGCCCAGGGCGACCGTATAGAAGAGCGCGATCGCCAGGACGATGTTCATGAAGGGACCGGCCAGCAGGACAGCCACCCGTTTCCACCACGCCTGACGCCACATGGCCTTCGGTTCGTCCTCCGGGGCCAGCTCGTCGTACGCCGTCATGCCGGCGATATCGCAGAACCCGCCCAGCGGGACCGCCTTGAGCCCGTATTCGATCCCCCCGCGGCGCACGGACCACAGCGTCGGGCCGAAGCCGACGAAGAACCGGCGGACCTTCATTCCCGACCACTGCGCCACCCGCATGTGCCCGTACTCGTGGAGCACGATCGACACCATTATTCCCAGTGCGAAGAGCACGATCCCCAGGACCATCACGACTCAGCCCTCCCGGCCCGCGACGAGGGGGGCGGCGTGGCGCCGCGCCCAGGACTCCGCCGCCGTCACGTCGTCCAGGTCGCGCGGATCGGACGACCACTCGTCGGCCGCCGCGACTGTCTCCGCCACCACGTCGACGATCTCGGTGAACCCGATCCTCCCGTCGAGGAACGCCGGTGCAGCCTCCTCGTTGGCGGCGTTGAACACCGCCGTCCGCAGGCCCCCCGCCGACCCCGCCGCGCGGGCCACGGAGATCGCCGGGAACGTCTGCTCGTCCACGGGCTCGAACGTCCAGGTGTGCGATCGCGAGAAGTCCAGAGGAGTCGTGGCCCCGGGAATCCGGTCCGGCCAGCCGAGAGCGAGAGCGATGGGCAGCTTCATCGACGGAGGAGAGGCCTTGGCGATGGTGGCGCCGTCGACGAAGGTCACGGCCGAATGCACCACCGACTGGGGGTGAACGGTCACCTCGATCTTCTCGTACGGCACCCCGAACAGCAGGTGTGCCTCGATGAGCTCGAGCGCCTTGTTGACCAGGGTGGCCGAGTTGAGCGTGATCATCCGCCCCATCTGCCACGTCGGGTGTCGAAGGGCCTGCTCCGCGGTGACGTCCGCCAGCTCCGTGCGGGACCTGCCCCGGAACGGCCCACCGGACGCGGTCAGGACGAGGCCGGCGACCTCGTCCGCCGTACCCGATCGCAGGCACTGGGCCATCGCCGAGTGTTCGGAGTCCACGGGCACGAGCTGACCCGGGGCCGCCGCCCCGGTGACGAGCGCACCACCGGCGACCAAGGATTCCTTGTTGGCCAACGCCAGTCGGGTGCCGGTCCTCAGCGCGGCCAGGGTGGGTCCGAGGCCGATCGACCCGTCGATACCGTTGAGCACGACGTCCGACTCCACCGCTCCGACCAGCTCCACCGCCCCGCCCGGCCCTTCGAAGACGGTCACGCCGGGGAACTCCGACCGGATCCGCGCGGCGCCGGCCGGGTCCGAGACGGCGACATATCCGGCACCCGTCGCCGCGATCTGCTCCCCGAGCAGGTCGACCCGTCCGCCGCCGGCGGCCAGGCCCACCACCTCGAACAGGCCGGGGCCGGCCTCGGAGGTCACCTCCAGTGCCTGGGTACCGATCGAGCCGGTGCTTCCGAGGATGAGAACGCGCGTGGTCACCCCGTCATTGTCCACGTCCGGAGCCCCGGGCGCCGCATCGAGTGACGCGTCAGGCCCACCGTACGGCGGGTTACCCGTCGACCCCGGTCGGGCATGTGCCAGACTGAGCGGGATGTCGGCGGCCCGCAGGGCTGCCAGCGAGCCGTGAGGAGAACCGGGGAGCATGAGCGCGGACGGGCACCACACCAGCAAGGAAATCGTCGTGGAGGGCATCAGCTCCCTCGACGAGCCCTCGGTCGAGTGGGGCTGGCACAAGCACAGCAGGAAGGTCGGCCTCGTCGTGGGCGGCTTCTTCGTGCTGTTCCTTCTGGCCATGCTGTTCGGCAACCACATGGGCAGGGTCGAGGACATCTGGCTGGTCAGCATCGCCGCGTTCCTCGCCGTGTGGATGTTCCTGTCGCTGCGACCGAAGAAGGACGACTCCCTGAAGAAGGCCAGGGTCTACGAGGTCCCCGCAGATCACTACTCCGTGTTCGGCGCTGCGGCGACCGGCGCGGTCGCGACGGCTCCCGCCAAGCGCTGACCCCCGCCTAGCCTGGAAGGGCCGCCACCGTGACGTACGCGGATGGCGGCCCTTTTCTTCGGCTCCTTACGGCCGCGCCTCTCTCCTGCCACTGACGGCCGGCGTCGCCGACCCGTCGAGCGTGGCTATCCCTCCGCGGCGAGCTGACCGCAGGCGGCCGCGATCTCCTGTCCGCGGGTGTCGCGGACCGTACAGGACACGCCAGCCTGCTGCACCGCGGCCACGAACGCATCCTGCTGAGGCTTCGGGCTGGCGTCCCATTCGCTACCGGGCGTCGGGTTGAGCGGGATGACGTTGACGTGCGCCATGGGGCCGAGCCGTTGCACGAGCAGCCGTCCCAGCATCTCTCCTCGCCACGTCTGGTCGTTGACGTCCCGAATCAGCGCGTACTCGATCGACACGCGACGACCGGTGGCGTCGGCGTAGTGTCGCGCCGCGTCCATGACCTCGGAGACGGGCCACCTGTTGTTGACCGGGACGAGGGTGTCGCGCAATTCGTCGTCGGGCGTGTGCAGTGAGACGGCCAGGGTGACATGCAGGCCCTCCTCCGCGAGACGATGAATCGCGGGGACGACTCCCACCGTCGACACCGTGACCGAGCGCTGGGACAGCCCGAAACCGGACGGCGGTGGCGAGACGATCCCCCGGACGGCCGTGAGGACCCGCTTGTAATTGGCCAGCGGTTCGCCCATCCCCATGAACACCACGTTGGACAGTCGGCCCGGACCGCCGGGGACGTCGCCGTCCCGCATCGCCCGAGCTGCCGCCCGGACCTGCTCGAGGATCTCCGCGGCCGAGAGGTTCCGCTCGAGGCCGGCCTGACCGGTGGCGCAGAACGGGCAGGCCATCCCGCACCCCGCCTGACTCGAGATGCACAACGTCGCCCGGTCCGGGTAGCGCATGAGCACGCTCTCCACGAGCGTGCCGTCGTGCAGCTTCCACAGCGTCTTGCGCGTGGTGCCGTCGTCGGCGGAGATGTGCCGTACGGAGGAGGCCAGTCGGGGGAACAGCTCCGCACCGACCTGGTCACGAAGGCCGACCGGGAGGTCCGTCATGGCTGCCGGGTCGGCCTCGAGTCGTCCGAAGTACTGGTTGGCGAGTTGTTTGCCCCGGAACGCGGGGACCCCAAGTTCGCCCATCGCCTCGGCTCGGCCCTCGGCGTCGAGGTCGGCGAAGTGGCGTGGTGGGAGACCCCGGCGGGGGGCATCGAAGACGAGGGGTAGTGGTTCAACCATGATGGGTGCCATTGTGTCAGAAACCAGACGGCACGACACACCGCCAGCGGATGCCGTCGGTGGGCGGGAGGGAATAGAGTTCACGCATGCCCACGCGTTCACACGATCCCGTAGAGCCCTCCCACACCGACTCCACTCCGGGTTCGGCCGAGATCACCCCGCTCGAGGACACCCATGCGGCGGCTCCCGCGACGGTGCCCGACGAGGGTTCTCGGGACCACGGGAGGGGCCACGACGCCGAACTGCCCGATGTCGCGGCCGGCAAGCTCGGGTCGGCGTGGGTGGGCCTGGTCCTGGGTGCACTGGTGACGATCCTGCTGCTGATCTTCGTCGCGCAGAACACCACCTCGACCGACGTCCGCTACCTCGGCCTGGAGTTCAGCCTCCCACTGGGGGTTCTGATCCTGTTCGCCGCCATCGCCGGGGCGTTGATCATGGCGTTGTTCGCGGGGTTCCGCATCCTCCAGCTACGTATGCGGGCCCGGAGAGCGCGCAAGATCAGCGCCCGCCAGCACTGATCTCGCGCGCTGCCCCGGTCGGTCGAGGAACTCTGCTCCGCGCGGTCAGGTCGGCACGACGTAGGTGAAGATGATCCACACCACGACGGCCGTGGGGAGGACGGAGTCGAGGCGGTCCATGAACCCGCCGTGCCCCGGCAGCATCGTGCCCATGTCCTTGATACCGAGATCCCGCTTGACCTGGGACTCGATGAGGTCGCCCAGGGTCGCGGTGAGCACCGTGAGGACGCCGAGCAGGACGCCCTTGAGGAAGTTGTCGTGGAACAGCAACGCCACCACCAAGGCACCGCCGACGATGGCGAACAGCATCGACCCGGCGAAACCCTCCCATGACTTCTTCGGGCTCACCGCAGGCGCCATCGGATGTTTGCCGAACAGCACACCTGTGATGTAGCCGCCGACATCGGAACACACGACCAACAGGATCAGGGCCACGACGCGTTGCGCCCCGTAGTCACCGTCGGCGAGCATCGCCCCGAGCGAGCCGGGGACCGCGATCCACACCAGGACGAACACGGCGACCGAGACGTCCCGCAGATAATTCTGTGGTGCCGTGGTCAACCCTGCCATCAGCAGGCGCCAGACCAGGACCAGGACGGTGGTGGCGGCGAACGCCGCGAAGGCGCCCTTGGCCTCGGCGAAGAACCCGGCCCAGACCATCGCCTGCCCGCCCAGGAGCAGAGGGACGAGCGGGAGTCGGAACTGC
>NZ_JAALDX010000417.1:14828-16595 GCF_014145095.1 Dietzia sp. SLG310A2-38A2
AGGTCCCGATGGCCACCGCACCGGCGGCGACCAGGTACCAGGCCCTGGGATTGAACGCGATACTCGCGATCACCAGCGCGCCTAGTCCGACGCCCACTGGGATGGCCCGGGTCAGGTCCCTGCCCGCCCGCGACGGCGGAGCCGCGGCCGCGGCTGTGGGCCCGGGCGGGCCGGGCGGTGCGGTGTCCACGGCATTCTCCTCGAGTCTCGGGGGGTGGGTAGGCAGCGGTGAGAAGATCAGACCTCCATCAGTTCGCCTTCCTTGGCCTTGACGAGCTCGTCCACGTCGGCGACGAACCGATGGGTGAGTTTGTCGAGTTCCTTCTCGGCGGCGTTCACCTCGTCCTCGCCCGCCTCGCCGTCCTTGTCGATTCGCTTGAGCTCGTCCATCGCCTTACGGCGGACGCCGCGGAGCGCGATGCGCCCGTCCTCGGCCTTCGACTTGGCCTGCTTGACCAGGTCGCGGCGGCGCTCCTCGGTGAGCTGCGGAACCGTCACGCGCAGAACCTGGCCGTCGTTCGTCGGGTTGACTCCGAGATCAGAATTGCGGATGGAGTTCTCGATCGGACCGATCTGCGACATCTCGTACGGCTTGATGATGAGCATCCGGGGCTCGGGCACCGCGATACTCGCCATCTGGGTGATGGGGGTCAGGGTCCCGTAGTACTCGCAGAGCACCCGACTGAACATGCCGGGGTTGGCGCGACCGGTACGGATGGCGGCGAGCTCGTCACGGACGTGCTCGACGGCCTTCTCCATCTTCTCCTCGGCCTCGAGCAGGGTGTCGTCGATCATGTGTTGCCTTCCGTTCTCTACTTGACTGAAGTTCGCGGATCCTGCGCCTCAGACCGGGCTGCTGACAAGTGTCCCGATCTCCTCACCGGCGACGGCGCGCGCGATGTTGCCCTCGGTGAGGAGGTTGAAGACCAGGATCGGCATCTTGTTGTCCATGCAGAGGCTGAACGCGGTCGTGTCGGCGACCTTCAGTCCCCGTTCCAGGCACTCGCGGTGTTCGATCCGTGTGAACAGTTCGGCGTCGGGGTTGGTCCGCGGGTCGTCGGAGTAGATCCCGTCGACGGCCTTGGCCATCAACAGCACCTCCGCCTTGATCTCGAGCGCGCGTTGGGCGGCGGTCGTGTCCGTGGAGAAGTAGGGCATGCCCATACCCGCACCGAAGATCACCACGCGCCCCTTCTCCAGGTGCCTCTCGGCACGCAGGGGGATGTACGGTTCCGCGACCTGCCCCATGTGGATGGCGGTCTGCACGCGGGTGGACACGCCCTCCTGCTCGAGGAAGTCCTGCAGCGCGAGGCAGTTCATGACGGTGCCGAGCATGCCCATGTAGTCGCTGCGCGCACGGTCCAGGCCGCGCTGCTGCAACTGGGCGCCGCGGAAGAAGTTCCCGCCGCCGATGACGATCGCGATCTGCGCGCCAGTGCGGGACACCTCGGCGATCTGCCTGGCGACCGACTGGACCACATCGGGGTCGATCCCCACGCCGCCCCCGCCGAACATCTCTCCGCCCAGCTTGAGCATCACACGCTTGTAGCCGTCCCGCGGGTCGGTCATCGCTCTCCTCGTCCCGGACGGATCACGCCCGTCTCGTGCGTCAACGCCCCCGACGCCGTCGTCGAGAAGCCGTGCGGCCCATGGTGGGACCTCGTCTATTCTGCCCTATCGCCACCGCCGCCACACCGCAGCCCGCGCGCGTGCGCACGGGACCGGTCGGACAGACGCCGACGGCGGCACCCGGGAGTCCGGGTGCCG
>NZ_JAALDX010000417.1:16633-17678 GCF_014145095.1 Dietzia sp. SLG310A2-38A2
CCGTCGGAGGAGTACCCGCGACCGCGGATACCAGGGGCGGATCAGGCCTGGCCGACCTCGAAACGGAGGAAGGCCGTCACCGTGGCGCCGGCCTCGGTGAGGAGCGCGCCGACGGTCTTCTTGCTGTCGGTGACGGACGGCTGGTCCAGCAGGACGACGTCCTTGTAGAAACCGTTGAGACGACCCTCGACGATCTTGACGAGCGCCTGCTCGGGCTTGCCCTCCTCGCGGGCGGTGGCCTCGGCGATCTCGCGCTCCTTGGCCACGATGTCGGCGGGCACCTCGTCGCGCGAGACGTACTGCGCCTTGAGCGCGGCGATCTGCATGGCGGCCGAGCGGGCGGCGGCCTCGGCGGACTCGCCCTCGCCCTCGTAGGCCACCATGACGCCGACTGCCGGCGGGAGGTCGGAGGAACGCTTGTGGAGGTAGACGGCGACGGGGCCGTCGAGCTTGCCCACGCGACGCAGGACCAGCTTCTCGCCCGATTTGGCGGAGAACGAGACCACAGCGTCGGCGACCGTCGACCCGTCGAGCTCGGCTCCGTTGAGCGCGTCGAGGTCGGCGATGCCCTGGGAGGCGGCGACGTCGACGATCTTGTCGGCCAGCGCGATGAACTCGGCACTCTTCGCGACGAAGTCGGTCTCGGAGTTGAGTTCGATCATGACGCCGTCCTTGACGGCGACGAGGCCCTCGGCGGTGGTGCGCTCGGCACGCTTGCCCACGTCCTTGGCACCCTTGATTCGCAGGACCTCGACGGCCTTGTCGAAGTCGCCGTCGGTCTCCTCGAGTGCCTTCTTGCAGTCCATCATCCCGGAGCCGGTGAGCTCACGCAGACGCTTGACGTCCGCAGCGGTGTAGTTCGCCATGGTGGGGCGACCCTCCTTGTTGGGGTTCGTGATGTGTCGGAAAGTTGTTGACGTCGGCCGGCGGGCCCGATCGGCTCCACCCTAGACGCCTCGGCGTCGGGGGATCCCTGCCCACCTCCACCGACACGTCGGGCCCGGCGCCCGGGAGATCCAGTGGGGATCGTGGGCGGCCGGGCCCG
>NZ_JAALDX010000417.1:17740-19197 GCF_014145095.1 Dietzia sp. SLG310A2-38A2
CGATCAGGCCTCGGTGGCCGGGGCCTCGGCGGTTGCGGCCTCGATCTCCTCGGCGTCGACCGCAGGGGCCTCGGCCACGGGGGACTCGGTGCCCGTGATCTCCGAGGCAGGTGCCTCGGCAGACTTCTCGGCCTCGGGCGCGGCGGTCTCGCCGGTCACCTGGTCGAGCTGCTCGGCCTCCCACTCGGCGAGCGGCTCGGCCTCGTCGCCGGTGGCCTTACCGGCCTGCGAGCGGGCCTTGAGGCCCTCGGCGACGGCGGAGGCGATGACCCGGGTCAGCACGCTGACCGAGCGGATCGCGTCGTCGTTGGCCGGAATCGGGTAGTCCACCAGGTCCGGGTCACAGTTGGTGTCCAGGAGCGCGACGACCGGGATGTTCAACTTGCGCGCCTCGCCGACGGCGATGTGCTCCTTGTTGGTGTCGACGATCCACACGACGGACGGGACCTTGGTCATGTCCCGCATACCGCCGAGCGTGCGCGCCAGCTTGGTCATCTCACGCGTGAGCATGAGAATCTCCTTCTTGGTGCGTCCCTCGAATCCACCCGACTGCTCCATCGCCTCGAGCTCCTTGAGGCGGATGAGGCGCTGGTGCACGGTCTGGAAGTTGGTGAGCATGCCGCCCAGCCACCGCTGGTTGACATACGGCATCCCGACCTTGGCGGCCTCTTCGGCGATGGCCTCCTGGGCCTGCTTCTTGGTGCCGACGAACAGGACCGTGCCGCCGTGGGCGACGGTCTCCTTGACGAACTCGTACGCCTGATCGATGTACGTGAGCGTCTGCTGCAGGTCGATGATGTAGATGCCGTTGCGGTCGGTGAAGATGAAACGCCGCATCTTCGGGTTCCAGCGACGGGTCTGATGACCGAAGTGAGCGCCCGCGTCGAGCAGCTGCTTCATGGAGATAACTGCCATGGAAGGTTTGAGGGGCACGTCCGGCTTGGAAGCAGCCGGACCGCGAGGCCCTCGTCCTCGCTTTCTGGTGTGTATCGGGTTACGCCCGTGAACCGGTTGGTCCCGGGCCCTGGTGACCGCACCGGACCGAACCCCTGCAGAGCAGGGGCACCTACGGGTCCGGTGTCCGGTGAAGCCGGGGCTGTTCGGCCCCGGGTCCGGATGCTCCTCCCGAGGGAGGGGCAGGACACGCGAAGTCAATCGACGTGAGTCGACCGCATCGGCAATCATAACCCTCCAGCGCCTCTCGTCCAACACGCGGTAGATAGCGGTCCCGCCCCTGTGGAAGGTCGTCGCCCTCCTCCACAGCACGGTCCCTGTGTCGGGCCCCCCGCCGCGCGACCGGGTGTACTCGACCCGTGAGCACCCGGACCCCTTCCACCGCGACGCCCGGACCCGCGTCCGGACGCCCGTCGGCGATCGCGACGGCGGCCACGACGGTGACTGCACCGCTATCCGCGGCCATCGCGGTCTTGCTCGCCGTCCCTCCCGCCGCCGCCAGC
>NZ_JAALDX010000418.1 GCF_014145095.1 Dietzia sp. SLG310A2-38A2
AGGCCAGCCACATCTCCTCGCAGGACGCGTCGAACGCCACGGACAACCCGGCCAGCACCCGGTCCCCCGGGCCGAGCGGGGCGCCGGTGAGGAAGATCCGCGACTCGGCGTCCACGAACGCGGCCGCACTGCGGTGGGTCACCGCCACGCCCTTGGGCAGGCCGGTGGTCCCGGAGGTGAAGATGACCCAGCAGTCGTCGTCGACGGTGGGGGCACGGTGCCGCGAGGGGGCGGACGGGCGACGCGGGTCGGTGACCCGCATCCCCTGCGCGGTGTAGACGGCCGCCACCTGCGCCTGCCCGAACACCAACTCGGCGCGGTCGGCCGGATCGTCCACGTCCACGGGGACGTACGCCGCGCCGGCGGCGAGGGTCGACAGGATCGCCAGGTACAACTCGACGCCGCCCGAGGGCATGTGGATGCCCACCCGGTCGCCCGCCCCCACCCCCTGCTGCTGCATCCAGCGCGCCGAGGTGTGGATCTCCTCCCACACCTCGCGGTAGCTCAGCACGCGCGAACCGTCGTCGAGGCACGGCGCGTCCGGGTGACCCTGGGCCGCGGAGCCCAGGATGTCCAGCAGAGTCCGGGGACTCGGGGCCTGTGAGCTGCGAAGATACTGCTCAGGGATGGTGTGCACGTGCGGATGGTATCCCGGTCGGGTGAACTTCCCCCCACAGCGTAGGTGGAACTGGTTCTATTAACTCATGTCAGAATCTCTCGAGGGCAAGACCGTCGTGATCGTGGGAGCGGGGCCCGGCTTCGGGCGGACCCTCGCCCTGCGGGCAGCCGAGCAGGGGGCGACCGTCGTCGTGGCCGCCCGGACCGCCTCCCGGCTCGACGGGATGGTCGACGAGGTCCGCGCCGCCGGTGGCACCGCGATCGCCGCCGCGGTGGACGCCACCGAGCCAGACTCCGTGCGGGCGTTGCGGGAGACCGTCTCCCAGCACACCGATGCGGTCCACGGCCTGGTCTACAGCGCGTTCGCGGTGCCCAGCATGAAGCCGCTGGCCCAGACCGACCACGACCAGATCTCGCGGGGGATCGACCTCTCTGTCCTCGGCGCGCTCCGCACCACCCAGGAGTTCTCCCCGCTGCTCGAGGCGGGCGCGGCGACCCCCGATTCGGAGCAGGCCGACTCCGCCCCCGCGAGCAGCTCCGTGGTGATGATGGCCTCGGCCGTCATCCACCACTCCCGCGAGCGCTACGCCGGCTACAAGATCGCCAAGACCGCCCTCGTCGCGCTGGGGCATTCCCTGGCCACCGAGCTCGGGCCGCGCGGGATCCGCGTCAACACCGTGGCGCCCGGGTACATCTACGGTGAGACGCTCAAGGGGTACTTCGAGCACCTGGCGGGCAAGTACGGCGGGACCGTGGAGGACGTCTACGCCCACACCGCCGAGAAGATGGACCTGCGCCGCCTGCCCGGCGAGCGCGAGATCGTCGACCCGGTGTTGTTCCTGCTCTCGGACGCCGCCTCGGCGATCACCGGCCAGACCCTGACCGTGGACTGCGGAGAGTTCCACACCTGAGCCCGCGCCCGCTCCCGCGCGGCTCACCCCGAGACCCTTCCACCCCGAGGCGCGGTTCAGGGTCGGGTTCGGGGTCCATCCCGGATGTGGTGGGCGCTGTGGGGGAGGAGACTGGAGGTCAGCGGGGAGATGTCCCCGGCCACCATTGTTCGACGACGACGAGGTGATACGTCATGACCTACCCTTCTGACTCTCAGCCCAAGCGACTGGCCAGGTCCGAGGACCGCTGGATCGGGGGCGTGTGCGGCGGACTGGCCGACTACTTCGGGCTGGACCCGGTGTTGGTCCGCGTCCTGTTCGTGGCCTCGCTGCTGCTGCCCGGGCCGCAGGTGCTGCTGTACGTGATCCTGTGGTTCGTCATGCCTGACGTCCGCGCCTGAGGCGCTCATGGCAGGCTGAGCGCATGAGCACTCCAGACACCTCAGCCGCGCCCGGTCAGTACTCCTCCGTCCGCATCGAGAAGGGGGTCCGGGACCCGTACGTCGCGCAGGTGACGCTGATCGGACCCGGCCCCCACAACGGCATGGGGCCCGACTTCTGGGCGGAGATGCCCCGCGTGATGGCCGAGCTCGACGCCGATCCGGAGGTCCGCGCGGCCGTCATCACCGGGGAGGGCCGGAACTTCTCGTACGGGTTGGATCTGATGGCGATGATGCCGCAGTTCATGGAGTTCCTGCCCCAGGACAAGACCCCGGACGCCTCCCGTAGCGAGCGGATCCTGGACTTCGTGGAGAACATGCGCCGCGCCATCGACTCGGTGGCGTCGGCCAGGACCCCCACCGTCGCCGCGATCCAGGGCCGGTGCATCGGGGGCGCCGTGGACCTGATCTCCGCGTGCGACGTCCGCCACGGCGCCGCCGATTCCACCTACTCGATCCGCGAGGTCAAGGTGGGGATCGTGGCCGACATGGGGTCGCTCGCGCGGCTGCCCCACATCATCGGCCAGGGTCTGACTCGGGAGCTCGCCCTGACCGGCCGGGACATCGACGCGGAGACCGCCCTGCGCTACGGGCTGGTCACCCACCTGGCCGACGACGCCGCCGGCGTCCTGGACTCAGCCCACGCCACCGCCGCCGAGATCGCGGGCAACCCCCCGCTCGTCGTGCGCGGGACCCGCGAGGTGTTGAACCGCGGCATCGAGGGTCAGATCTACGAGAACAACCGCTACGTGGCCACGTGGAACGCCGGTTTCCTCGCCTCCGCCGACATGATGGAGGCCATCTCGGCGACGCTGGAGAAGCGCGAGGCCAGGTTCACCGGCCGCTGAGTCCCGGCGCAGACCCGCCCGCCCCCGCCC
>NZ_JAALDX010000419.1 GCF_014145095.1 Dietzia sp. SLG310A2-38A2
CGGCCCTCGCCCGACCCGCCACCGGCGGTGACGGTCGGCCACAGCGTCCGTCGCTTCCACGCCGTGCCCGGCACCGCGGCGTAGCGACCGGGACCGGTGACGTAACCGTGCAGCATCTCCACGACCTGGTCCATGTTGACCTCGTGGCCGTGGACGTAGAGCTGGGCGATCGCGTGGAGCAGGGTGTCGGCCTCGGACTCCTTGCGCTTGAGCGTGTGGAGCAGGTTGGGCTCCATCAGGCCGGCGTCGAAGCAGGTCGCCGCCACGGACATCGCGGCGACCGGGTTGGGCGCGAACTCCAGGAACGTCACGTACCCGGCCTCGACGGCCTTGCGCACGGCGTGGGTGAACCACACCGAGTGCCGCATTCCCTTGACCCAGTACTCCTCGGCGTGGATCGGCTCGTGGCCGGCGCGGTAGAAGGTCTCCTTGTCCACGGAGGAGAACAGGCCGGATCGGAGTTCGCGAGGCTCCAGGCCCGCGATCTCGGCGGCGAGCTCACCCAGCAGCATGTCGACGTCGGAGGTGTGCCCGGCACCGCGGACCTGGAGCTGGCGGGCGAACTTGCCCTGCTCCTCGACCCAGGCCACGAACTCGGCGACCGGCTTGGCGCGCCCACCGACCGTGGTGTGGGTGGGGGCGGCGTAGACCGCGGGCTCGATTGAGGCGAACTGCGGGTTGTCGGCGATGATCTGCGCGATCTCCTCGGCCGAGTACTCGACCAGCGCCATGGCGCCGGCGTCCTCGTCGGAGACCTGCTGCTCGGCGTCGCCCATGAGCCGCGAGCGCACGCAGATCACGCGTACCGCGTCCTCGAGGGTCAGTCCGCCCGCCGCGTAGGCGGCGGCGACCTCGCCCATCGAGTGGCCGATCACGGCCTCGGGCTTGGCGCCCAGCGCCTTGAGCGTGTCGACCAGCGCGACCTGGACGGCGAAGATGCCGACCTGCGCGTTCTCCACCTCGTAGGTGACCGAGTCGTCGAGGAACATCTCGACCATCCGGTAGCCGGCCTCGAAGTCGATGAGCTCGTCCACCGCGTCCAGGCACGAGGCGAACAGCGGGTTGGACAGGTACAGCTCCTTGGCCATCTTGCGGTGCTGGGCACCGAAGCCCGAGAACACCCAGACGTCACCGGTTCCGGCGGGGGCGTCCGCGCTGAAGACGCCGGGGCCGGGGTCGCCGGCCGCCAGGGCGCGCAGCCCCGCGACCAG
>NZ_JAALDX010000420.1:0-1550 GCF_014145095.1 Dietzia sp. SLG310A2-38A2
GGCTGATCACGGTGACCACGGGAGCCAACAACAAGACGCGGGCGAGCTTCACGACGGTGGCCACCGCGAGGGCGGTGCCGCCGATCGCGCCGCCGGCCGCGATCACCTGGGCGACCTCGTGGATCGATCCGCCGGCCCACATGCCCGCCGCGGTGTCCGACAGGCCCAGCGCCCCCGACAGAACCGGGACCGCGACGATCATCAGGGTGCCGAAGATGACGACGAGGGTCACCGCCGTCAGGACCTCCTCTTCCTCGGCGTCCGACACGCTGTCCACGGCTGCCACCGCCGCCGCGCCGCAGATCGAGAACCCGCAGGCGATGAGCAGGCGCTGCGTCCAGCCGAGGCCGAGCGCGCCCCCCAGCGCCATCGTGCCGGCGATCCCCAGGACCACGATGACCGCGACGAGCACGATGACCTGCCACCCCAGCGCGGTGATGTCGCCGAGCAGGAGTTGCAGACCCAGCAGGGCGATGCCGACCCGCAGCAGTGTCCGGGACGAGAAGGCCAGGCCCGCCGCGGCACGGGCCGGCAGGCGCACGGTGTTGCCGAGTGCGGCGCCCAGCACGATCGCCACGAGCATCGGGTTGAGGGCGGGGACCAGGTGGCTGACCCCCATCGCCGCCACCGTTCCCGCGAGGGTCATCGCGGTGCCCGGAGCGAGCGTGCGTGCCCTGACCCGCACGCGGGTCAGAGTGGGCGTCGCCGATCCCGAGGCCTGCGACACCCTCGCGAGGCGGTGCTCGCGCGGCTGGGCGGTCAGGGGGGTGGTCACGCCTCCAGGGTGAATGAGCACAGGCACATGCGGTAGCCGGCAGTGCGGCATCTGTCCATATCAGATAAGCATCGCTCGGAGTGAAGCCATATGCTGTACGCATGACACGAAGGTGGCCCGACCTGGTCGTCCTGGATCTGTTGATCGGCGTCGACGAACAGGGGAGCCTGAGTGCGGCGGCCCGGAAGGTCGGGATGGCACAGCCCAACGCGAGCAGGGCGATCAAGGATCTCGAGCGGCAGTTCGGGACGCCGTTGCTGCGTCGGCACCCGCGGGGTGCCACGTTGACCCCACACGGGACGGTGCTCGCACACTGGGCGCGGCGGGTCCTCGCCGAGACGACCCAGTTACTGGAGGTGGCGCAGAGCCTGCAGTCCGAGCGGTCGGCCACGTTGACGGTGGGCGCGAGCATGACCGTGGCCGAACATCTGATGCCCCGCTGGCTGGGGGCCCTGAGGGGCGCGCGGCCGGAGGTGAACATCCACCTGCAGGTCCACAACTCGGTCAGGGTCGCCGAACTCGTTCTGGACGGCACCTGTGACGTCGGATTCGTCGAGTCCCCGACGGTGCCCAGCGGTCTACACACCAGCACCGTTGCGCGCGACCGGCTCGTGGTGGTGGCGGCGCCGTCCCATCCGTGGGCCCGGCGCCGCCTCCCGGTGACCGTCGCCGAGCTCGCGGCCACGCGGTTGGTGGTGAGGGAGCCGGGGTCTGGCACTCGGACGACCCTGGACCGGGCCCTCCAGGAGTACGAGCGCCCCGCTCCACTGCTCGA
>NZ_JAALDX010000420.1:1880-4961 GCF_014145095.1 Dietzia sp. SLG310A2-38A2
ACGGACCCCCTCGGCCGGGAGTTGGCCGGGCGCCGAGGCCGCGCCCACCGTGGCGAAGGTGGCCGAGGAGCCGAACGGGCCACCGCCGAGCCGCGTGACCGCCCCCAGGCCACCCATCGACATGGTGATCAGCGGGATGCGAGCGGCCCGGTATCGCTCCTCGGTGGCGGACAGCAGCGTCACCACGTCGGCCGCGGATCGCGGCGTCACGGCGATTTTGGCCACGTCCGCCCCCGCGTCCTCCATCGCGGTGAGCCGCGCCACGATCTCCTCGGCGGGCGGGGTCGCGTCGAAGTCGTGGGTGGACGCCACCACCTGGATGCGGTGTCGGTGGGCGGCGGTGATCGCGTCCCCCACGAGCGGGTGCCGGTATTCCACGTCTATCGCGGCCGCCAAGCCTGTCGAGGAGAGGGCCTCGACCAGCGCGACATAGGCCTCCGGTGAGATCTCCGCACCCCCGCCCTCGGCACGGGTGCGGAACGTGGCCAGGACCGGAAGCGCCGGCAGCAGCGCCGAGATGCGCTCGAGGGCCTCCACGGCCGGGGCCGGATCACTCCCGGCCCCGGCGGTGAAGGGTTCGTAGAGGTCGACTCGCCATTCGGCCATGTCGACCAGCCGGGCCGCGACCGGGGGTGCCCCGGCCGGAGGGGTCCCTACCGCGGGAGAGCTCCGGAACTCGGCGTCGGCGGTGAGTAGCGCACCGATCTGCTCGGTGAGCTCCGTGAGATCGCATCCCGTGAGCGGGACGATGATCGACGGTGAACGGGCGTCCAGGACGAGCCGATGGCGGGGCATGGGTAGACCCTACGACGGCCCCGCCGGGGCGGTGGTCTCAGCAGCACCCGTCGCACGGGCAGGGCTGCCTGGCGGGGACCAGTTCCAGGGCGGTGAGGCCGCCGGTACCGGCGGTGCGGTAGTAGCGACCCGCCCACCGCAGGGTCCTGGAGGGGCGCCGGACTGGAACGAGCTCCCACGTGGGCCCGTCGGGGCCCTCGCACAGTAGGTGACCTGCGTCGAGAACCCGGCCGTCCAGGACGGAGCCGCCCCAGCGGGTGAGCAGCGCGGCCGTCTCCCGGGCGCCCAGGCCGCGGGCCAGGAGTTCCGGGTGCCCGCGATCGGTGAGCCCGACCGTGTATCCGAACCGTTGGTCCGGTGGCAGCGGGGCGGACTCGCAGTCCGCGCAGGCGCAGCCCTCGCCCACGTGGACCAGGTGCAGCCCGAATCGATCGATGTTGGTGGCGACGAGCGCCATGTCGGGGTCGACGGCGGCGACGGGACGGAACTGGATGGCGGTGTGGGACACGGGAACTCCTGGTTGTCTGCTCGGTGATCGTCCGTATCGAACAGGTGCTCGATACGATGGAGAAGGTAGACGGCGCCTACGACACGGCGGCCCCGGTCCCGGGATGACACGGGCCGCGCCGGTGCACACTGGAGGCGAATCCGCTGAGGGGACGGCACCGGTGGGGCGACACGGGGCACGAGTGAGGACGACGGAGGAGGATCGGATGAGGGTCGCGTTGGCACTGGGGTCCGGTGGGGCGCGCGGATATGCGCACATCGGGGCCATCCGTGAACTCGAGTCGCGCGGACACGAGGTGGTCGGGGTGTCCGGGGCGTCAATGGGCGCGGTGGTGGGTTCGCTGCTGGCGGCCGGAGAGTTGGACCGCTTCGAGGAATGGGTGCGGGGTCTGGCACAGCGGGACGTCCTGCGGTTGCTCGACGTGTCCTTCGCCGGTGGGGGAGCGATCCGCGCCAACAAGATCATGGGCGTGATCGGCGAGATGCTCGACGACGTGCGGATCGAGGATCTGGCGATCCCCTACACCGCGGTGGCCACGGACCTGCGGGCGCGGAGAGAGGTGTGGTTCACCCGCGGCCCGGCGGATATCGCCGTGCGTGCGTCGTTCGCGATCCCGAGCATCGTCACCCCGGCGATCGTGGGCGGGCGCCTGATGATCGACGGCGGTGTGACCAATCCGGTCCCGCTCGAGCCGCTCGCCTCCGTGGAGAGCGACATGGTCCTGGCCGTGTCCTTGACCGGTCGACGCGCCGGGATCCGCGGGTCCACCTTCCAGGAGAGCTCGGACCCCGACGAGCCGTCGGCCGTGGCGGATCCGAAGATCGCCAAGAAGGGTGGCACCGTTACCGCGACCACCGCCGCCAGGCTCTCCGGACGCATCCGGACGGCGGCGGCGGACGTGCGGGACGCCGACCTGGTGCGACTGGTCGCGGCCCGCTTCGGCCAGGACTCGAGCGGTGCGGACACGGCCGGGCTCGACGCACCCGGGATCGACCCGACCGGGCAGGGCGCCGAATCCGGCCCCCGGGCTGTGGAGGACTCCACCCCGAGCGGGTCGGCGCAACCGTCACCGGAGGTCGAGGAGGCGGTCGAGGAGGGCGAACGCGAGGTCCGGGCCGACGCCCAGGGGGACGAGCGGAGCCTCGAGTCCCTCCCTGGGACGCTGCGGATCTTCGACGTGGTCTCCCAGTCGATCGAGGCCATGCAGAGCATCCTCACCGGCTACCGGATGGCCGGGAACCGCCCCGACGTGCTCGTGGAGGTGCCGTCCGACTCGTGTTCGGCCTTCGACTTCCACCGTGCGGAGGAGATGATCGAACTCGGCCGCCGGCTCACCGCGGAGGCGTTGGACAGGGAGGGGCTGTGAGGCGGGAGGAGTCCCGCCGCTAGCCTCCCTGGTTCCCGCCCTCGTCCTGGCCGACCTGCGGCAGGTGCTGGGGGCAGAACGCCCTGACCGCGGCCGCGACCACCACCGGCGCCTCGGTCACCGGCGCATCGGCGTGGGCGTCGTTGTACTGCCGGACCACGTCGACGTAGCCCATGTCGCCGTCGAGAGACACACAGGCGTCGCGCCCCCGGGTGAGGTAGCCCTGTTCGTCCTCGGCGTCCACACCGACGGTCCGGATCTCGCTGAGGAACTGCTCCTCGGGCGCCCGTTCGTCACCGCCGTCCCCGTCCGGTGCCGGCTGCTGACCGGTCGTCGCACCGTCGCCGTCGGTCGCGTCGCCGACCGCGGAGGTGGCCTCGGCGGCGACGGATCCCACCGCGCTGGTGGCGTC
>NZ_JAALDX010000421.1 GCF_014145095.1 Dietzia sp. SLG310A2-38A2
TGGGCGGGGTCGGAGAACTCGGCCACGGATTCCAGATGGCTGAGCGATCGCACGTCGACCTTCTCGGCGAGCTGGCGGGTGGCGGAGGCGGGCAGGTCCTCGTCGTCGCGGACCTCACCGCCGGGCAGCGCCCACCGGCCGGCGGCGGGCCCGAGGGAGTGCTGCCAGAGCATCACGTGGAGCGTGGGCGCGGTGGCGCCTGCGGCCGGTCGCACCTGGGTCACCACGACGAGCACCTCGTGACCGGTGTTACACTGCATCATGTTTTCGATTGTAAGTCGAAAACGGGGCCGGTGGCGTATCGGCCCACAGAACCGACCCGGGAGGGGGCAGCGATGAGCACTGCCACAGGACACGGCACCACGGTCGCGCCGCGGCCCGACACCACCGTCGGACGGCTCGACTCGCCGCTGGCCGCGAACATCCGCCACGACGGCAAGGTGTACACGGGCGTCGAGCCCGACGCGGAGTGGGCGAACGAGATCCGCCGCCTCGCCGCCGAGCGCGACGCGGTGATCCTCGCCCACAACTACGAGGTTCCCGCGATCCAGGACATCGCCCACCACGTGGGGGACTCGCTGGCCCTGTCGCGCATCGCCGCGGAGGCCGAGCAGTCGACCATCATCTTCTGCGGTGTCCACTTCATGGCGGAGACCGCCAAGATCCTCTCGCCGGACAAGACCGTCCTCATCCCCGATGAGGCCGCGGGCTGTTCGCTGGCCGACTCCATCACCGCCGAGCAGTTGGCCGAGTGGAAGTCCGAGCACCCCGATGCCGTGGTGGTCTCCTACGTCAACACCACCGCCGCGGTGAAGGCCCTCACGGACATCTGCTGCACTAGCTCGAACGCGGTCGAGGTGGTCGAGTCGATCGATCCGGACCGTGAGGTGCTGTTCCTTCCCGACCAGTTCCTCGGCGCGCACGTCCGGCGCAAGACGGGCCGCGAGAACGTCCTCGTGTGGGCGGGCGAGTGCCACGTCCACGCCGCGATCAACGGTGACCAGCTCACCGCCAAGTCGCAGGCCCACCCGGGCGCCGAGCTGTTCGTCCACCCCGAGTGCGGCTGCGCCACCAGTGCGCTGCACCTGGCCACCGAGGGTGCGGTGCCGGCCGACCAGGTCAAGATCCTGTCCACCGGCGGGATGGTCGACGCCGCCCGCGCCTCGGGTGCCCGCGAGGTGCTGGTGGCCACCGAGATCGGGATGATCCACCAGCTGCGCAAGGCCGCCCCGGAGATCGATTTCCTCCCGGTCAACGACGAGGCCAGCTGCCCCTACATGAAGATGATCACCCCGGCCGCGCTGCTGCGCGCGCTCGTCGAGGGCGCCGACGAGGTGCACGTCGACCCCGCC
>NZ_JAALDX010000422.1:0-1564 GCF_014145095.1 Dietzia sp. SLG310A2-38A2
CTCGAGCGGCTGCCGGCATCTCGACGGTCTCCCCGGTGGTCGGGGTATCCGACCAGGCGGCCACCCGGCGACGTGCCGGACGTCGAGGTGCGGGCCGCTCCTGGTCGGCCGGCGTCCCGGTCTCGGCGATCGGGTAAGCGGTGGTGGCGTCGGGATCGTTCCAGTCCGACTCCGGGTCGTCGTGGTCGACGATGTCGCCGCTCCCGTCCCAGCCGAAGAATCCGCGCACGATTCCCGGGATCTCCCTGGCCGGGCGCCCCACCAGCACCAGGACACCGAACGCGACGAGCAGTACGAGCAGCGGGACGGCGACGAAGACGGACAGGCCCGCCTCGAGCGTGCCTCCGACGATCCTCCCGAGGACGCCGGCTCCGCCACGGACGCCCTCCGGGTCCGAGGGCGACCCTGATCCCAGATGCCAGAGACCCAGTACCCCCAGGGCGGTCACGGTGGTCCCGACCACCCACCTGGACTGCACATCGGGCCGTGGCTCCCGTGCCATCACGAGGACGCCCCAGCCGCCGAGCAGCAACGGCAGCAGTGCACCCGGCGTCCCGACGACCGTCCGGATCCCGGTGTCGATCCACTCCCCCACCGGCCCAGCGGCACCGAACCACACCGCTCCGGCGAACACGATCGCGATTCCGACGAGGATCAACCCGAGCCCGTCGCGTCGGTGGGGCGGCGCCACACGGTCCTCGTCGGTACCGCCTCGCAGACCGCGCACACCGTGACCGACTCCCTTGGCCACACCCGACCAACCGCCCCGTAGACCGCGCCCGACTGCGCCGAAGGCGCCGGACGTCCGCTCCGGAGGTGGGGTGACCGCGCGGGATCCACCGCGGGTTCCCGACCTCGGGGTGGAGACGACCGCACCGCGACGGGTACCGCCTCCCCGCGACGACGTCGAGGTGGACGCGGTGGATCGCTGTGCGCCTGCCGTCGAGGCCGGGCGCCGTCCACCGGGGGCACGGGTGGATCGCGTGTTCGAGCTGGGTGCCATGGAGGTCACTCTATCTTCTCCGACCCCATTGGTAACAGCAGCCACACGGGCCGGGGGTCGGTCAGACGCCCCTCGGCACCGACTCGACCGCGTCGATTCCCTGCTGCGAACCAGAGATGTCCACGTCGACCGCGTCCCTCCCGAACGCCCACAGGATCAACTCCACAGGGTCGGCGGTCACACTGACCACCGGGGCCAGCGCGGCGCCGGTGGACACCGCTCCGGACTTGGACAGGCTGATTCCCGGAGGGGTACGCAGATCGACTCGGGCGGCCACCCGACGCAGGAAGGTCCTGGCCACCGTCGTCCCCAGAGCCCAGATGCGATCGAGGTCCTCGACGTCGAACTCCCGCTTCGTCCATTCGCCGTCGGCCCTGCGGACGTCCTCGTGGTGGACGAGGTACTCCGCGGCGTTGGCCAGGCGGTCCGCGTAGCGGAGCGGCGAGTACCACGGCGCACCCGCTGCGATCTTCTCCAGCAACTCGTCCCACGGACGCTCGGCCTCACGGAGGCGCAGTTCCTCCATCCGAGAGGCGAGCGCCGGCAGGACGATTCCCGCCG
>NZ_JAALDX010000422.1:1613-3579 GCF_014145095.1 Dietzia sp. SLG310A2-38A2
GGGGCGCGCCTCGCGCACCACCAGGTGCGCCGCGAGGTCGCGGGTCGTCCACCCTGCGCACAACGTCGGCGCCTCCGGCCCGGCGGCCCGCATCGTCTCGACGAGGGCGCTGCGCTCCCGTTGCGCCAGGGTCCGCCGGTCGGAGTTCACCGGACTCAGTCCTCCGCTGCCACGGAGGTGATGACGGTGGGCACGATCATCGGCTTACGACGCCACTTGTCGGACACCCACGTGCCAACGGTCCGACGGACCGCCTGCGCGAGCCGGTAGGGGTCGGTCTCACCCTCCCCTGCGAGGTCCCACAGTGCGTTCTCGACCAGTTCGACGACCGGTGCCAGCGCACCCGGCTCGTCGGTGAAACCCTTGGCGATGATCTGGGGCTTGCTCACCGGCCGACCGGTGCGGGGGTCCACCACCACCGTGGCGACGATGAAGCCGTCCTCGCTCAGCGCGGTGCGGTCCGCAAGTACGGTGTCGCCGACGTCGCCCGTGGACAAACCGTCCACGTACAGGTGGCCGACAGGGATCTGACCGACGGTGGACGCCTTCCCGTCGACGAGGTCCACCACCACACCGTTCTGCGCGAGCACCACGTTCTCCGCCGGGACACCGGTCGCCACCGCCAGGGCGCGGTTCGCCCGGAGGTGCCGCCATTCACCGTGGACGGGCATGGCGTTCTTCGGCCGAACGGCGTTGTAGACGAAGAGCAGCTCGCCCGCGTCTCCGTGTCCGGAGACGTGGATGTTGGCATCGCGGCTGGTCACCACGTTCACGCCCATCTGGGACAGGCTGTTCTGCACGCTGAAGACCGGCTCCTCGTTGCCCGGGACGATCGACGAGGAGAACAGGACGGTGTCGCCCTCGGAGAGGTTGATCTGCCGGTGTTCACGGCGGGCCATCCGGGACAATCCGGCCATCGACTCCCCCTGGGTCCCGGTGGTCATCACGAGGACCTTCTCGGAGGGGAGCTTCGCCGCGGCGTCCATGTCGATCAGGACACCCTTCGGGTCCGTGAGCAGTCCCAGTTCGAGCGCGATCTCCATGTTGCGGATCATCGACCGACCGGTGAGCGCGACCTTCCGGCCACAGGCCTCGGCGGCCGCGATGACGGACTGCACGCGGTAGACGTTGGAGGCGAAGCAGGCCACCACGACGAGCCTGCGGGCGTCGCTGATGAGCCGCTGCAGGGCGGGCCCGACCTCGGACTCGGAGCGGCTGACGCCCGGGGTGGTGGCGTTGGTGGAGTCCAACAGCAGCAGGTCGATACCCTCGTCGCCGAACCGCGCCATCTTGGCCAGGTCGGTGGGCCGCTTGTCGGTCGGAAGCTGGTCGAGCTTGATGTCGCCCGACATCATCACGGAGTTGCCGCCGGCGCGGACGACCACGCCCAGGCACTCGGGGATCGAGTGGTTGACGTCGAAGTAGCCGACCTCGAACGGGCCGAACGAACTCACGCTCGACTCGTCGACCTGCTGGAAGACCGGCTTGATCCGGTGCTCCCGGCACTTGGCCGCCACCAGCGCCAGGGTGAACCTGGACCCTACGACCGGGATGTTCGGGCGCAGCTTGAGGAGGAACGGGATCGCACCGATGTGGTCCTCGTGGGCGTGCGTGAGCACGAGCGCCTCGACCTGGTCGAGTCGGTCCTCGATGTGACCGAAGTCCGGGAGGATCAGGTCGACGCCGGGTTCCGCCGAACTCGGGAACAGGACACCACAGTCCACGATCAGCAGCTTCGAGTCGTACTCGAAGGTCATCATGTTGCGGCCGATCTCGGTGATCCCGCCCAGCGCGACCAGACGCATCGCGCCCTTGCGCGGCTTGGGCGGGCTGGGCAGCCGGACGGTCATGTCCCCGCCCTGCATGGTCTTGACGCCGCCGAACTCGGCGGTGGAGGTGGTCCCGTTCCCCCTGCCCCGACCCCGGCCGCCGCGGCCGCGACCCTGGCCTCCGCCGCCCTGGTTGC
>NZ_JAALDX010000423.1 GCF_014145095.1 Dietzia sp. SLG310A2-38A2
CCGCCTTGTGGCGCACCGCCGGACCGGTCTGGGACCACCTCGCCGAGCCGCCCGGGTGACCTCTGCGACCCGGGCGCACGCCGCCTGGTCCGAGCTCTCGGCGCACGTTCTCGCCGCACGGTCCGCGCGCTCTCGCCGAGTGGTCACCAATGCCGGCTAAAGCAGAACGCGACCTGGGACAACGTGAGCGGGATTGACCTCGCGGCAGGATCGCGGCAGGGCCGGTGGGAGGAGTCGCCTCAGTCGGAGTCGGAATCGGCGGGCCGGACGTCCGTGGCGGGGTCGAGCTTGCGCACCAGGCTCGGTGCGAGGTCGGAGAGCGTGTACTCGGACAGCAGGCGGCCCGCCTCGTCGTCGTCGACCCCGGCGAACACCCGCCCGATGGTGACGCCGTGCGTGGGCACGGCGACCACCCGGATCTCGTCGCCAGCCTCGACCGACCCCGGGCGCAACACGCGGGCGTACGCACCCGGTCGCCCCGCCTCGGTGAATCGGCGCACCCACCTGGGCTTGCCGACGCGATCGCCGAAGGTCTGACACGGGATTCGGGGGGTGGTGATCTCCAGGCGCAGCGGGCCTCGGCGTCCGCTGCCCTGGCCCACCTCCAGCACCGTGCCGATCTGGAGCTGCGAGGTGTCGACGCCGGTCACGCGCAGGTTCTCGCCGAAGTACCCGGGCGGGATCGGCCCACCGAACTCGGGTTCCCACGGCTCGACATCGGAGTCGGAGAGCAGGTAGACGGCTTTCCACACGCCGCCGTGGTGTTCGCGATCGGCCTGGACGTCGCCGTGGAGGCCGTACTCGCGGACCTGCACCGGGCCCTCGACGGGGCGCTTGTCGATCGCCGTCACGCCGACCCGGCCGGGCACGGTGAGAAGCTGGTCCACCACACAGACGGCCTGCACGGTGAACGACTCCGGCACCGTCTGTCCGGACGCGGGACTGCTCGGGGCCGGCATCAGTGGCCGAACCTGCGGTTGCGTGCGCCGTAGTCGCGCAGGGCGCGGAGGAAGTCCACGCGCCGGAACGCGGGCCAGTACGCCTCAGTGAACCAGATCTCCGAGTACGCGCTCTGCCACAGCAGAAAACCGGAGAGCCGCTGCTCGCCCGAAGTACGGATCACCAGATCGGGATCGGGCTGGCCGGAGGTGTAGAGGTGCTCGCCGATGGCCTCCACGGTGATGCCGTCGACCAGCTCCCGTCCGGTCCGGCCCTCGTCGATCAGCTGGGCGACGAGTTCGCGGGTCGCGTCGGCGATCTCCTGCCGGCCGCCGTACCCCACGGCGACGTTGACCTTGACTCCCCGACGCCCGGTGCTCGCACGTTCGGCGTGGCGCAACCGTTCCGCCAGCCAGTCCGGCAGCACCTCCAGCCGCCCGACGATGCGGACGTCCCAGTTCTTGTCCGGGCCGGTGATCTCGTCCACCACGTCGGCGATGATCTGCAGCAGCTCGTCGAGCTCCTCGGCATCGCGACCGAGGTTCTCTGTGCTCAGCAGATAGATGGTGGCCACGTCCACACCCAGCTCGTCACACCAGCCCAGCATCTCGGCGATCTTGACCGCCCCGGCCCGGTGCCCGTGCGCCACATCCGCGAACCCGGCCTCCTTGGCCCAACGGCGGTTGCCGTCGGCCATCACCGCGATGTGCCGTGGGAGCCGGGCACCCTCGAGTGACGACCGGAGTCGCGACTCGTACAGCGAGTACAGGGGGGAGGAGGCATCCACTCGGTAGAGGTTACCGCGCGACGCCCCCTCCACAGGGGTCCCCCTGACCCGCGGGGGCTCAGCCCCGTCGGCCGGCGCGGACCCCGGCGGCGAGCGCGCGCACGCCTTCCTCTGTGGTATCCCAGCCGATGCAGGCGTCGGTGACCGACTTCCCGTAGACCAGTTCCGCGGCGTCGACGGACTGGGCGCCAGCCTCGAGGAAGCTCTCGACCATCACGCCGGAGATGCCCTCCTCCCCCGCCCCGATCCGCTCGGCGAGCTCGGCCACGACCTCGGCCTGACGCTCGTGCGACTTGCCCGAGTTGGCGTGGCTCGCATCGACCATCACCAGCCCGGGCAGCCCCACCTTCGCGACCGACGCCACCGCGGACGCCACGGACCCGGCGTCGTGGTTCGGCCCGCCCGTGCCACCCCGCAGGATCACGTGGCAGTCGGTGTTCCCGGCCGTCTCCACCACGGCGGCCCGGCCCTCGGCGTCGGTGCCGAAGAACACGTGGCGTGACGCCGAGGACCTGCATCCGTCCACCGCGACCTGGACCTCTCCGTCGGTGCCGTTCTTGAACCCCACCGGCATGGACAGGCCGGAGACCAACTGACGGTGCACCTGGCTCTCGGTGGTCCGCGCCCCGATGGCGCCCCAGGAGACGGCGTCGGCGATGTACTGCGGGCTGGTCGGTTCGA
Source organism: Dietzia sp. SLG310A2-38A2 (assembly GCF_014145095.1). Classification (GTDB taxonomy): domain Bacteria; phylum Actinomycetota; class Actinomycetes; order Mycobacteriales; family Mycobacteriaceae; genus Dietzia. Next base: position 2,408 of record NZ_JAALDX010000423.1, read on the forward strand.
GGAACTCGCAGCCGACCGGAAGGCCGAGGTCCAGCACGTCCAGGAGGAGCCTGCGGGCGGTGCGCAGACCGCGCGGGATGTCGTAGCTCCCGTCCAGCGCCGGGTCGTTGATCAGGCCCTTCCACCCGACCGTCGTGCGCGGCTTCTCGAAGTAGACGCGCATGACGATGAGCAGGTCCTCGGAGACCTCCCGGGCGAGGGCCGCGAGACGCCCGGCGTAGTCGAGTGCGGCCTCGGGGTCGTGGACCGAGCAGGGTCCCACCACCACGAGCAACCGGTCGTCGCGCCCGGCCAGGACATCGGCGATCTCGGTGCGGCTGCGCTCGACCAGCGCCTCGCGGGCCTCCCCCAGCGGGAGTTCGCCGAGGATCTCGGTCGGCGTCGGCAGCGGGGAGTAGGACAGGACGCGCCGGTCGGCGGTCTGGGTGGGGTTCTCGGCGGTGATGGTCACGGCAGTGCGCTCCTGATGCGGTGGTCGTGGCGGGCCGGGTGCCGTGATCCTGTTCGGTGCCCTGTGTCGCACCCGGATCCGCCGCTGGAAATGGCGGGAGGCGGCAACCATGATGGTCACCGCCTCTGGGCTCCGGGTGTCGGACGTCCGGCTAGCGGACGCGTGCGCTCGCGGCGCGGGCTCCACCCGGAGCCCACATAAAGCGCCAATAAGCGCGAGCGATCGACATGCCGGACACCGTAGCAGAGGCCGCGTCCGTCGGGCCACTTGCGCCTCGCGCGCCGGCTGGCACCCTGGAGCCATGGGATACCGACTCGTCGCGGACGTCGCAATGGTGCTCCACGCCGCCTTCCTCGTGTACATGGTGGTGGGCGGGTTCATCGCGTGGCGATGGCGCTGGACGTTCTGGCCCCACCTGGCGACGGCGGCGTACGGACTCGGGATCGCAACGGTGGGGTGGGACTGCCCGCTCACCCACGTCGAGAACTGGGGACGCGCCCGCGCCGGCCAGGAGACGCTGCCGTCGTCGGGGTTCATCGACCACTACCTCACCGGCGTCATCTACCCCGCGGAGCATCTGGTGACGGCGCAACTCGCCGTGGCGGCCGCCGTGCTCGTCTCGTGGGCGGGCCTGGCGTTCCTCCACTGGCGAGCCCACGCCCGCGCACACCCACCAGAGGTGCAGCACTCCTGACGCAGACACCACCAGTACGAGCGTGATTCGAACACTTGCGCGACCTTCTGCCCACGGGTAGAATAGTACACATGTTCGAGTCGGGTGCGGCGTGGGAGGGGTGGCGGTGGTGAGTGTGACG
>NZ_JAALDX010000424.1 GCF_014145095.1 Dietzia sp. SLG310A2-38A2
CCACCGCGAGACCGGCGCTGACGCCCGCGGAGCGGACGAGTACCTCGCGCGACCGCGTGGACGGGACGATCATCAGCGGCAGTCCCAGCGACCGCAGGTACTCCTCGTGGGCGCCGCGGCTGCGGGCCGGGGTCGGATCGGTCGTGGGCACGGGGACATTCTGGCAGTCATCGCGGTCCACACGGCCCGTACCGCCGACTATCGTCTAGCCATGCCCACCAGTGAGCGAGCGGTGCACACGCCCGGCGCGGAGCCGGCCGGGCCGGCCGCGCCCCCGGTCTACGCCCGTCTGCCGTCCAAGGTGCGGGACGACGATGTGCGGCCGGCGCTGCCGGGCCAGGTCGTCGACACCGTGTTCTTCACCCTGGCCACCCTCGCGGCCGGATGGTTGGGCTGGCGGCTGCTGGATGACGTGTGGCGCCACACCTGGTGGCATCTGTTCCTGTTGATCCCGTTCTGGGCGCTGGTCGCCTATCTGGTCCTGCCCCGACTGCAGACGCTGATCACCTCGGTGTACGTGCCCGGGTACTTCATCGCCCGAACCCGGACCTCGGACGGGCTGCTGGGGGACCCGGTCAACCTGGCCGTCGACGGCACCGCCCGTCAGATCCACGAGGCCATGACGGCCTGCGGGTGGGTGCTGGCCGACGACATCACGGTCCGCTCCTCCTGGGGCATCATCATGTCCTCGGCACTCCGACGGTCCTACCCGTCCGCACCGGTGAGCCCCCTGCGGCTCTTCGGCCGCAGGCAGTGTCTGGCCTACCAGCAGGAGGTCGAGGGCAACGCGGCGCAGCGGCACCACGTCCGGTTCTGGCGGTGCCCCGACGGGTGGCTTCTGCCCGGCGGTCACCGCGTGCAGTGGCTCGGGGCCGGCACCTACGACCGGGCCGTGGGGCTGTCGCTGTTCACCCTCCAGGTGACCCACAAGATCGACGCGGACATCGACGTGGAGCGCGACTACATCGTGGACTCGATCCGCTACCACGTCCCCGCCGCGGGGGTCCGGGTGCTCGAGAACTTCTCGGCCGGCTACCACTCCCGCAACGGCGGGGGCGACGCGATCCGCACCGACGGTGACCTGCCGGTGGTGGACCTGCGGTCCGTGCCGGTCCCCGAGGCGGCGGCGGCCGGGCTCCCGGCCGG
>NZ_JAALDX010000425.1 GCF_014145095.1 Dietzia sp. SLG310A2-38A2
TCCGCCGCATCCTCGGCCCGGAAGCCGGACCCGGACCCCATCCGGTGGACCAGGTAGACGACCGAGTCCACCCCGGCCAGGGCGTCCGAGAGGCTCCCGGGATCGAGGACGTCGCAGCGGACCGTCTCCACACGGTCGCCCCACCCGTGGGTCCGGGCCCGCCGGGGATCGGTGGCGCCGGCCCGGACGCGGTGCCCCCGGGCCAGCAGCGCGGGTACGAGACGCGATCCCAGGTACCCACCCGATCCCACGACGAGGACGGTCATCCCGCGTCGAGGTCCTGTTCGATGAGGGCGGCGATCTCGGCCACCGCGGTGGCGTCGTCCCCGCTCACCGTGACCTCGGCCCCCTTCTCGGCACCGAGCGCCATGATGAGCATGGCCGAGGCGGCGTCGGCCTCCTCGCCGTCGAACGCGATCTCGATGTCCGTGTCGTACTTCTCGGCGGCCTCGGCGATGATCCCCGCGGGGCGGGCGTGCAGGCCCTCGGCGGATCCCACGATGACGGTGGTGGTGGGCATGGTCTCTCCTCGTGACTGGTGAACTGGCGGGTTGATCAACCGGCGAGCCGGTCGGGTGGGGTCAGGCGGTGTGTGGAGTCACTCAGTCAGCTGTTTCGCCGGGTTCTCCTGGTGAGACTCTGAACGGAGTGACTCCACGCGGGTGTTATGGGTGGGGGATAGCTGCTCTGACGGGGGTCAGGCGGCCACAGTGGCGGGCGCCGGGGCCGTGACGGGAGCGGGATCGCGGCGGGCGCTCTTGGCCAGGATCACCGCGGTGGTCGAGACCAGCATCCCCGCGAGGATGGCGACCAGGTAACCCCACACCGGGTTGATGGCGAACACCACGAACAGGCCGCCGTGCGGAGCGTACGACTCCACCGAGAATGCCATGATGAGCGCTCCGGTGACGGCTCCACCGGCCATCATGGACGGGATCACGCGGACGGGGTCGGCGGCGGCGAACGGGATCGCCCCCTCGGTGATGAAGCTGGCGCCCAGCAGGAACGCGGCCCGGCCGTTCTCCTGCTCGACCTCACTGAACAGCCGCTTGCGGACGACCGTCGCCAGGCCCATGGCCAGCGGCGGCACCATGCCGGCGGCCATCACCGCGGCCATGATCCGGAGCGAGGCCGGGTTGTCGGCGACCAGTCCGGCGGTGGCGAAGGTGTACGCGGCCTTGTTGACCGGTCCGCCGAGGTCGAAGCACATCATCAGCCCCAGGATGATGCCCAGGAGGATCACCGAGGAGCCGCTCATCCCGCCCAGCCACGACTCCATGGCGGAGGTCAGCGAGGCCAGCGGACGGCCGAGCAGCAGGAACATGAGCAGGCCGATGGCGAGCGATCCGAGCAGCGGGATCAGCACCACCGGCATGAGGCCGGACAGCCAGCGCGGGGTCTTCCAGGTGGTCATCCACCGCACCAGGTAGCCGGCGAGGATGCCCGTGACGAGCGCGCCGATGAACCCGGCGCCGAGGGTGGCCGAGAGGGCGCCGCCCACGAAGCCCGGCGCGATGCCCGGGCGGTCGGCCAGGCCGTAGGCGATGTAGCCGGACAGGACCGCGATCATGAATCCCATCGCGGCCTGGCCGATCGCGAACAGCACTGCGCCGATGTACAGCCGCAGGCCGGCGTGGGTGAGCATCTCGGCGCCGGCGGTCCCGGCGGACACGATCTCACCGTCGAGGTACCAGACCTGACCGGGCAGATCGGTCAACGTGAACCCGGTGGCCACCTCCTCCCAGACGAACGCCACGTCGTATCCGGCGAACAGGAATCCCAGCGCCAGCAGCAGGCCGCCGGCGGCGACGAACGGGATCATGTACGACACGCCGGTCATCACCGCGCGCTGCAGACCGCGGGCCCAGTGTTCGTCCGAGCCGGATCCGCCGGTGGAGGAGTCGCCGCCCGAGCCGGACGCCGCCGAGACGCGCTTGGCGTCGGGGTCGCCGGCAGCGGCCAGCGCCTCG
>NZ_JAALDX010000426.1 GCF_014145095.1 Dietzia sp. SLG310A2-38A2
CCAGGTCGACGATCACCACGTCCGCGCGCTCGGCCGCCTTGCCGTACCGCTCGGGGCGGTCGGCCGGGCAGAACAGCAGTGCCGGGCCGGGCGGGATCCAGGCCGGGGTCATGCCGACCCCTCCCCCGCCTGGTCGGCCGGGCGCTTACGGACCAGCGTCTTGCGGACGGCCCTGGCCACCACGTCACCGTGCTGGTTGCGGCCGATGTGCTCGAGCGTCACGATGCCCTCGCCCGGACGCGACTTCGACTCCCGCTTGTCGGTGCACACCGTCTCGGCGTACAGGGTGTCGCCGTGCAACACGGGCTTGGGGAAGGTGACCTCGGAGAACCCGAGGTTGGCCACGATCGTGCCCTGGGTGAGCTGCGCGACCGACAACCCGACCAGCGTGGACAGCGTGTGCATGGAGTTCATCAGCCGCTCGCCGCCGAAACCGGGTTGCTCGGCCGACCACGCGGCGTCCAGGTGCAGCGCCTGGGTGTTCATGGTGAGCGTGGTGAACAGGACGTTGTCCGTCTCGGTCATCGTGCGGCCGGGACGGTGGAGGTACGCCGTGCCGACCTCGTACTCCTCGAACCACAGTCCGCGCTGGACGATCTCCTTGCGCTGCTCGGCCATCGTCACAGCCTGATCACTCATAACCCGAGACCCCGCGCGATCAGCATGAGCTGCACCTCGGTGGTGCCCTCGCCGATCTCGAGGATCTTGGAGTCCCGGTAGTGCCGGGCCACCAGGTACTCGTTCATGAACCCGTACCCGCCGTGGATCTGGGTGGCGTCCCGGGCGTTGTCCATGGCCGCCTCGGAGGAGACCATCTTGGCGATGGCGGCCTCCTTCTTGAAGGGCTTGCCGGCCAGCATGAGACGCGCGGCCTCGTAGTAGGCACAGCGCGCGGTGTGGGCGCGGGCCTCCATGCGGGCGATCTTGAAGGAGATCGCCTGGAACGACCCGATCTTCTGCCCCATGGACTCGCGTTCACGCGCGTACTTCACCGACTCGTCGACGCAACCCTGGGCGGCGCCGGTGGCGACCGCGGCGATCGCGATGCGGCCCTCGTCGAGGATCGACAGGAAGTTCGCGTATCCGCGCCCCTCCTCGCCGAGGATGTTCTCCGCCGGGACCCGCACGTCGGAGAACGTCAGCGGGTGGGTGTCGGAGGAGTTCCAGCCGACCTTGTCGTAGGCCGGTTCGACCGTGAAGCCGGGCGTGCCCGACGGGACGATGATGGTCGAGATGGCCTTCTTGACAGATCCGTCCGCGGCCTGCCGCTCCCCCGTCACCGCGGTGACGTTGACCAGGGAGGTGATGTCGGTGCCGGAGTTGGTGATGAACTGCTTGTTGCCGTTGACCACCCACTCGTCGCCGTCCCGCTTCGCGGTGGTCTTGGTGGCCCCGGCGTCCGAACCCGCACCGGGCTCGGTGAGTCCGAAGCCCGCGAGCTTCCTGCCCGCGGCGAGATCGGGCAGCCAGGTGTTCTTCTGCTCGTCGGTGCCGAAGTGGAAGATCGGCATCGCGCCGAGACCCACCCCGGCCTCGAGCGTCATGGCGGTCGACTGGTCGACGCGGCCCAGCTCCTCGAGCGCCAGGGAGAGGGCGAAGTAGTCGCCGCCCATGCCGCCGAACTCCTCGGGGAAGGGCAGGCCGAACAGGCCCATCTCGCCCATCTTGGCCACGATCTCGTACGGGAACGTGTGGTTGCGGTCGTGCTCGGCCGAGGCGGGGGCGACCACCTTGTCGGCGAAGTCCGCGACCGTCGACTTCAGGTCGGCGTAGTGCTCTTCCAACTCAGGCATTGCCTTCTCCTTCGGATTCCTCGGTGGAGGGGTGGGGCTCGACCGTCGCGAGCAGATGGTCGGCGGGCACCTGCTCGCCGGTGGAGACGTTCAGCCGGACCACGCCGTCGATCGGTGCCGACAGGGCGTGCTCCATCTTCATGGCCTCGACGGCCAGGACGTTCTGGCCCGCGGTCACCTCGTCGCCGTCGGCGACGAAGCACGCGATGACCGACCCGGGCATGGGGCTGAGGATCTGACCATCCGACAACCCGGCGTCGTGGATCCGGGAGTCGATCAACGGGAGCAGCCGCAGGTCCCAGGTACCACCGTCACCGGCCACCCAGAAGGTGTCCGCCGCCTTGGGGTCGGCCGAGCGGACGACGGTCCAGCGCTGCTGGGTGCCGTCGACGGTCAGTCGTAGCGACCCGCCGTCCCGGGCGACCCTGGCCCGGTGCCGGGAGGAGACCTCGGGCTCGGCCGTGGAACCGATCGTGGCGTCGGTGATGGTCACCTCGGCGTCGTCGGGTGTTCCCCTGAGTCCGACGGTGACGGCGTCCGAACCCGGGCCGGAGTCCAGCCGGGTCCACACCTCGGCGCGCCCGCCGACCCGC